>JAPYNY010000023.1 GCA_028283145.1 Candidatus Hopanoidivorans cymbastelae | reverse complement strand
GTCTCGGCAGACGAAGCCCTAGAGTTGGGCATATCAAGTTTCCCAGCACCCACCGTGGGAGACTTCCTGGTCAATCTAGACCAGCTGGGCTTCCAGTCAGCCACTACTTTCAATGACGATAACCAGCCCAGGCTGGAACCGCTGACCCCAGTGAAATTCGTGCGCCTCTCAGCTTTAGACCAGCTGTTCCACACGGTCGCCAGCCCGCCGATTGCCTATGTGCTGCTGCTGATTGGCTTGTGGCTGTTTGCTTTTGAATTCTTCTCCGCCGGGGTGGGCATCGCCGGAGCTACCGGGGCAGTCAGCTTGGTGTTGGCTTGCTATGGCTTGGCGATACTACCGCTGAACTGGTGGGCTGTAGCGCTGCTTGTGTTTGCCATGTTCGCCTATTGCATTGACGCACAAGTGGGAGTGCCGAGACTTTGGACGATCGTCGGAACTGGGGCTTTGGTGTGGGGCACCCTAACGCTGTTTGACGGCGCCAACGGAGCCGACATGTCGTGGATACCGATGGCGCTGGGGCCGCTTGGCGTGCTGGTGGGGATGGTGTGGGTGATGCCCGTGGTGATACGCAGCCGATTCTCAACCCCGACTATTGGACGGGAGTGGATGGTCGGCGAAGAAGGCGAAGCGATTGAAGCCATTGATCCAGATGGAATCATAAAAATCCGAGGAACGCTCTGGCGTGCCCGCACCCGCCGCGCCGTTACCATCGCTTCGGGTGAGAAGGCTGTGGTGGAAGAGTTGGTGGGGTTGACCTTGATGGTGGAGCCTGTGGAAGGCGAGGGGGCGGAAGGGACTGCGGCGGAGGGGGAAGCTGCTGGCGGGGAGAAGGGTGCAGTGGATGCTACTGACGGCGAAGCTGAGGAGGAACCAACAGAGGACTCGGCCAAAGAAACCGCCGGCGTTACTTAGCTGACTGGAGACTTTGCCTCGCTGGACGAGCACCCTATCTTCCAGCAAGAGTGCTCTGCCTAGCCACTCAGCCCAAAAGCCTCGGCGATTTTGTCTAGCATAGCTATCACGTCTGGATGAATTTCCTCCGGCTCCATTACTTTTGCCAGCAGGAACAAATCTTTTTTTGTTATATCCATACCCAAGCCTTGCAGCAATGGGACTATCACAACTTCACTGGCCTTGATTTGACCAAGAATACGATCACCAAAATCCTGGGTGCCTTCAAGCACCGAAATATTGAATTTCCTTAATCCTTCGAATATCTCTTCCTTGAGAGGTGCATCATGAAGCGTATCGTCCCCGCCTGCCCAAGGCCTACTTTCTGCAATAAACCTTTTGATGGCGTTGAAATGCAACAAATAACTCTCGATCTCATAACGGGACCAACTCATCACCCACAAACCGTTATCATGGATGTCGTCCAGCGGTTCCTTATCATCTTTGTCCAACAAGCAAAATCCACGTATTTGGGACACAGCCAATTTAAGGGCAGAAAAGTGTTTTTTTGCTTCACGCACATTGCGACCTCCAAGCGGTACAACATAAGGTCGCCTGAAAAACTTGCTGCTGGGGTGCTCTTTCAGAATTTTTGACCATTCAGACAAGATTTTCCCATCCGACTCACCCTCTACGTAAAGGACGTTCTGTATTTCTTCAGCTAAAAATAATTCTTTGGTTGTAAGGAGTTTCAGGGCTTCACGCAATTGTTCTTGCTCAGTTTCAGAACCCAGACGCCTAGCCGACTCACCAAAAAATGCCATCACATTCTCATGCTCAGTTGAATCTAATACTACCTCAGAATGAGTAGCAATTATCAACTGAGCCCCACGATCTTTAGCTATTTTCTTCAGTCTACCATATACCTCATCTTGCAAAATCACATGCTGGCGAGCATCAGGCTCGTCCAGAAGCAACACTGAAGCCGAGCGAGAATACAAAAATGCCAACAGCAGCATTACTTGAAGAGTGCCGCTCCCTAAGCTTGACAGGTCAAGTGGCTTTCTCTTATCTGGAATTTTGTATTCGCAAGTGATATAGGGATCAGCAGCCGCAAATATTGGCCTTTGGACCTCAATTTGAAATAAATCTTGAATATGGTCTCTGAGATCCTTCCAGCTTGCCTCATCTTCAGCTACGTCTAAAAGAAGGTTTTTAAGTATTTCACCAGTGCTGCCTTGTGCGCTCAGCCGATTCACCATTCCCTCGTAAAGTCTAGGTTCATCCCACTTATTGCCCGATAACGGCGGTACATAAACAACTTCAAGCTCCATCGCCTCGTCAGGTGGAAATGCGCTTATTTCCTCATCGGTCAAACTTTTGACGTTTTTTGGGCGAACGTAAATTGATTCGTTAGTCGCGTATTCAAATTCAAGTTCGCATTTCCATTTATCGCCGCTTTGGCGATTTTTGCCCTCAACACAAATTTCTATTTTGTTTTTATTTCCACTTCCGGAGCTCCTATCAGTCCAAAGTAGGTTCATTTCTCTTAATGGAACCACGGTGAATTCTGGGCGAGTGATTTGCACTCCAACCTTCTTAGATTGTATAGATCCATCTTTCTTCCGGGACAACCACCTTTCAAGCCCGAATTTCCACATGGCGATTGCCTGAAGCAGGGTTGTCTTGCCAGAGTTGTTGGGGCCAGCCAAAACGAGAGAATCTGAAAGCTCAAAAGTCTGGTCTGCAAACAGCTTGAAATTCTTGACAGTTACTTTGCGGATCATATACCCCTTAGTTTACCACTATGGGTTTGCCAGCATGGGAATCAGGGGAAAAAATTTTGCCCTTCCGTTTTTCATCCCCTTGATAATTTTCCAGTAATTAAGCAGCAGCGCTTTGCTGAATATCCGCTCTTATAATGATTCGCCCGTCGCTATGCTTCGGGTAGGCTGGGCACACCCAACCCTGTTGCCAGCTTGCTGGTGTTCCATCGTCGCGCCGAACGCACTCACGGCTGTCCGTGGGGTGTTACGCCGGATTTCGCTCAACGCTTCCCACTTCCGACGCCTAACCCCCAAGCATGGGTATCTCATCCCACATCCGACTTCGTCGTCCTCCGTGGGTGACAGCCACCGGCTTCAACTGCTTTGCCTTCCTTCGTGATGGTTCATAAGCTAGGCAACGTTATCAGCCAAAACGCGAACGCTGACCGGCCGAGCTGTGCGCTCCCCGCCGAGTTCCGCCGAGCGGGCATGGAACGCCTCTCGCTTGCGCAGGGAGCACATGTCACGCTTTACCCAGCAAAAACGGCTGACCAGCACGTTTGCCAAGCCGATGTGATGTCAAGCCTAATTCCGCAGGGAAAGCTGCTGATACACTCCCAAGTAGAAACAGCGGCGGATAAAGCGGAGAGTTTTAAGCAGTGCCCAACATGACAACCCAACCGCCAAACATTGAGCTTGACACGCACCACCAGTTCAGACTAGTTTTTGCTCTTTTTGTCTGAAAGCATAAGTTTTTTGTTGGGTCGATCCGACCACGGCCACATTAACAACAGACCCTATGTCCTAGCACTGTTTTTTCCAATCATGTTTGTGGCGTTCCCTGCCACCGACATAGGTCTCACAGACTTCCGCTATCCGTCCAAAAAGCCCAAGCTTGTAATCTATGAACACTTCTTGTTTGCGGTGCATCGCATGCCAAGCGGATTTCTGAGTGATGCCCGGATCAAGGGCAGTTTCATACTGGACGCCACTTTCAAGCTGATAACCATCAAAAGATGGCTACAAGCCACATACGGACACCGATCTTGGATTATTACATCACAGTGCCCCACTTGACGGACAATACCCCCCCCCGAAACTTCCGCCACCGCATCTACTGATGAGTCAACAAAGCCACAGCACAGAATTTTTAGGCCTCAATGACCGCATATTTGGACAGGCCCTTCCTTCTGTCCTCCCACATTTTCATGAGCATTTCTGAATGCTGTTTCAATATTTGCTGCAAATAGTCTATTTTATGAGCCTTGACATGTTTGCGAGTGTGTAACCTAAGTATTTCATAATCACCTGAAATTGCTATCTCAAAAAGTAGTTCTTCTTAAGGTAGATATGCATATGGGGTGGTTCATGATCGTTAGAATAGATGTAATCACGCCAGCCGAAATCTTGTATCGTCATGACAGTGGGCATGAATTCTGTTCAATTCAAGTCGTCTGAGGTCAAGTGCTCGTAAATCTGGTTCAGATCAAACGTTCTGCCATTCCAGACCAAATCTCCATCATCTGATATGAACACGTCCAACGGATCTGCTATCAAATTCGGAGGGGCCTTGTCATAAGAATAGTCTGTAAGACGGATCTCACCTTCCGCGCCGTCGTTGAATTTCACATAAACATCCGGAGGGACAATCATCTTGGCTTCCTTCATTGCTATGGGTTCCACGCCTTCCATTGCTATCTCAGTCCAACGCTTCCCAGTTATCTGAAAGTAGATGTCCTCCCATCCGCAGTCCAGTTCATCGTCCTTCCCATAATTCCAGAAAATCGCTCCCCCCATAAGGCGCATCGTGGAAAAAAACTCGTAGTCCTTCAGTTTGGACATATACGGAATGTCCAGCAGACCAGACAGGTCGGCCTCGCCTTTCGACCCGTCTGAGAACACAGCCCAGACTTTGTGCCCAGGCATAGGGGTTACTGACTTGAGCATAGGGCTAAAGGGAACTGCCTGAATGGCTCTGCAAACAGGTTTCCAAATCTCTGGTATCCGATGCAGCTGCTCTTTTGACGCAGTCTTCCCAGCTCTTCAATCGTTCTGGCAGGAGGCAAAATACGTTGTCGTTCAATCTTTGGACGAAATCAAAACAGATTTCCAAAGCTTGGGATATGACCAGGTCGCCAGCAACAGGGGTGTAGCCTATCCTCAGCAAATACATTTCTTCTATTGAAGTGGCTTCCAAATTGTGCGCCAAAATATTCCTCGCTGTCCGAATATAAGTAGCTATCAGTTCTTCCTTTTTGTCTGCACTGGTTCTTTGTATGTCTGCTTCTCTTAAAACAAAATTCAGTTTGTCGATGGAATCAATGTTTTCCATTTCCGATATCTGCTCAATCGTTTGCCAAAAACTATACGGATCAAATTTTGTAAGATCTTTTTCAATAGCTTGAAGTGCTCTCTTCTGTTCATCGGAAAAAATATCAAAATAGTTCCCTTCTGATCCAGAAAGCTGAGGAATATTCTGCAGCCACTTGACAAAGGCAGCTAATGAGGGAGTGACGCCTTCATAGATATCGCCTGTTTTGGCGAATTCTGAGACATTTATTGTGCTGCTTCCAGTTGGAATCAAAAAGGCGTCCAAATTTGTGAACAGTGACTTCCTGAGAGATTGTTCAAGTTTCAAATTTAGGCTGTGCTGACGTTCAATCCTGTTCATCGCGGAAATGCTTTCCCACATCTGGCGTTCAGTCTCTATGGAATCCAGCCCTTCTAATATAATTTTTTCCCAGAAATACTGCCAATCTCCAAAGAAAACATTTTTGACAATTCTATAATGCCGCTTGAACTGCGATAAATCATCTGTGCCATTAACGCTAATCCGCCAAATATCTGATTTGTAACCCGAAGTGGAATAGCTTCCGTTCTTGTGCATGAACAATTCCACTTGCCTAGTGCGTTCATTTTTGTTATGGTATCCCAACAACTCACAATCGCCAAGACTGAAGCGGTTTGCAATTCTGTCTTTTTTCACGATGAACACCTCAAACGGAGATAATGCAAAACCATGCTCTTGAACCGCTGGCAGCACAGATATTATGTGCGCGCCAGTCGTTTCTTCTACGATTTTATCTATCTCATTGCGCTGTGAGAGCCTGAGGGCCATGGCGGTTTCCTTTCTGTGCAATCATTATACCCTGTTTTTCCTGCATACGCGAGAGGAGCTCGTACCTACCCAAAAGTGCTGGAACCCGGCAAAGCACACACAAACTGCCCGGCGAAATGATCTTGTGAATCCACACCAGATACGAAACTTTCAACGGGTCTGCTCCGCTTCGGCCAGCGCGCGACGCCCTGGCATTATGAATCTGTGAGCCGCTGCTAACCAGCGCAGCTTGGCCTCCGGGGACAAGCACATGAAACTCCGCAGATGCACAAGATCTACGCCAGTGTTGGAGGACACATTGCAATGGTTAGACCTATCGGAAGCAACGGGATGTTGCTGGACCCGTCGGCTGCTATCCGATACACCCATACTCCGGAGAAAATTCTTGACTACACAAGGACGAGGCCTGCTTATTACATAGACATCATTATGGGATGAATGGAGCGATCATTACGCCTGGCACTGGAGAAGCCGTCAGCGAGCGAAGCCGGAAACCCTCCGGCTCCTTGAAGACGTCTTCTGCTGCAGCCTTCTCACACCCAACATTCAAGTAGATGAGACAGCAGAAGGGATAAAGGAATATCTCCGCTTGGCTGTACTTTCGCCGCAAAAAATACAGAAAGCAGAAAATGATATTCTCATCGCGGCTTGCGGAGTTTGGCACGGCCTTGAGATAGTGGCTGAAGATCATCGGTTTTAGGAGATGCAATTCCTGTTCTCAAAACAACTCAAGGTTCACGTCCCCTCAGGTCGAAGCTTGACACCAGAACGTGCCAAGCCAAAGAGATCAGGAGCACCATGAAGCGAGCAGACATCAGTCTGCCGGTGAGACTGCACGCCCGCTAGCGAATACCTTGGGGAAAGCTCAAAGTAGCCACAGCTTACACTAGCCCTTGGGAACTGGTCGAGCTTCAAACTGCTTGAAATGTGTGACTGAAATTAGGAGCTTTACGTATCGTCTGCCCCCATCTGCCGCTCTGCATTTGCCAGCCTCAAAAACTAGAAGAATGACCTTTGATTTCGCAAAGCACGGCTTGCCAAAAAAACTGCACTTGCATAAGTGCTGAGTAACTGCTAATTTAGGCAATGTGAGTAGGGACACAAATTCAACAACAGTTGGCTGGGCAGGAATTTCTGCCTTGGCCAAGACCATGCCAGAAGATATGGAGGATGTGAAATGAGCACAATCCTTCCACATATTGCCTGGCGTCATCACGCGGCTTGTCGGGCCCCTGGAATGGCAGATATTTTCTATCCGCCGCCCGAGCTTGAAAAGAAGCACCAACGGCTGGAGCGTGAGAAGGCTGCCAAGGCTATCTGCCGCAGTTGCCCTGTGTGCGAAGAGTGCTTAGACCATGCCCTTCAGTACGAAGAGACGCAGGGCATCTGGGGCGGCAAGTCCGAATCCGAGTTGAGAGCCATCATCAAAAGTCGCAACAACGGCAGCGTTTCTTAGCCTGGTCTCCAAGCCAGCCAGCCAGTTGTCCGCCTAGCCCGCGGCTGCCCTCGCTACATCGGGCAGCCTCTCTAGCCAACTGCCAAGCCGGCTCCAGTCTCCCCCGCTGCCTGCTCAGCCCCCACTCCGCCTAGTTTTTGAATTTCGCTTTGGCCTCGGCTTGGCGCGGGCCTGCGGTGCGAAGGTCGCCTTGGCGCCTAGTGATGCCTTGGCTGTCCAAGATTTCAAGCAGCGGCATGATGTATTTCCTGGATGTGCTCAAACGCTCCCGTATAGCTGCCACTGTGAAACCCTGCGGTGCTTGTTCAAACAACTCCTCGGCAACTTCCATCGCTGCTGCCACTGCTTGGTTGGCGAAGAACACTCCCGACGATTCCACCAGCAAGCCCCTGTGAAGCATGGCCCGCAATTCCGTTCTGTCCACACCCTCGGGCGACGGAGGTGTAAAAAGCGATTCCGCCAGAGCTTGCAGATATGGGTGCTGCGCCAAATTGTCTATTTGCCCCGGCAAGCGAACCAGGCTACCCTCAATCTCCACGCCTTCCATGCCTTCCAGAGCGATGCGCTGGCGTTCGTCCATGGTTGCCAAATCAACAGGGCTTTCAGACAGCAACTCCTGGATGCCTTGGCGTGTGGCTTCCAAAGCCTGCGGCCACACAATCCAATCCCCCACTGCCCAGCTGTCCACCATCGCAGCCACAGCTTCGCCCGCCAGCAAACGCAACTCTTCAGCCTTGACCCAGCCCCGTTCCTTGACTATCCGCTCTGTGTTGGTTGCGACGTCCAACTGCCCGTCACTCAGACAAAGGGGCTGAGCTTTGGACGCAGGCAGGCACGGCGCGACGTCTAGCACTTGCCCCCCGCCAGCGGTTTCAGCCCGCCCGAATTCACGCAACACAAAATAATCGCCCGGCAAAAGCGGCAACTTGTGCGGCAGGAACACCCGCACCGCCCCTGTTTCGCCGGGCAGCAAGTCGTGCGTGCTTAGCACCCTCACTCGGACGGGAAACTCACCTGAGCCAAGGTAGGCCACGTACGCGCCCCGCCTTGACACATCGTGATTGAGCGACTCCAGCACCGACAGCGAAGCGTCAAAAGTATCGCTTTGATACCACTGCCCCGCCTGCACCAGCACATCTCCTCGCTGCATTTCAGCCGCACCGATTCCGACCAGATTCAAAGCTACCCTACTGCCTGGAACCGCAGTTTCAATGGCTCGGTCGTGCGTCTGAATGCCCCTCACCCGCACTTCGCTATTGCGTGCCTCCCTCTGCTGCGACACCAGCAACAACTTGTCTTCCACCGTCAACTGGCCTCCCAGCAACGTGCCAGTTACAACGGCACCGGCGCCTTTGATGGTGAAAGTGCGGTCAATCCAAAGTCGGGGGCGATGGTGGTCGGGGGCTGGCGGAGTTTGCTGCAACATCTCATCCAAGCTGTGGCGCAACTCTTCAAGGCCGATTCTCTCCATGGAGTCAACTGCCACGACCTTGGCGCCCTCCAAGAAGGTGCCTGCCACATGGTCTTCAATGTCCAACAAGGCGATTTCACGCGATTCCTCATCGGCGATGCCAACTTTGGTGAGCACCACCAACCCCTGCTTGAGCCCCAGCAAATCCAGAATGCGCAGGTGTTCCTCCGACTGCGGCTTCCAGCCTTCGGTGGCCGCCACAATGAAGAGACAGGCATCCACCCCGCCGACCCCTGCCAGCATGTTTTTCAAAAACCGCACATGGCCAGGGACATCCACAAACGACACCTGTCTGCCAGACGGCAAAGTCATGGAGGCGAAACCCAAGTCTATGGTGAGGCCACGCTCTTTTTCCTCGGCGAAGCGGTCGGGGTCGGTGCCTGTGAGCGCCAAGACCAGGGTGGATTTGCCGTGGTCAACATGTCCGGCGGTGGAGATGACGTGCATGAGCAGGGCGGTGGGTGTGGGTATTTCGCGCTTCAATCGGCGGGCTTGGACAGGGTTGTGCTTCAGTCGGCGTGCGGGTGCGGGGCAATGTTGCCAGCTTTGGCATTGGCATTGGCATTGGCATTGGCGCAACTTTTGACCGCTTCGGCTACTTCGGCATCTTGTTCGGGGAAGATGGTGCGGAAATCCAGATAGGTCTGCCCTTGGGAGACGCGAGCAATCACTGCGGGGCTGCGCTGGCGCAACTCATGGCTCAGATCCCCTTCAAGACAAATTCCCAGTGAGGGAATTTCCACTCCAGGCAAGGTGCCCCCGCCGGGCACAGAGCCCATCTCCACCGCCGGGCCCAAGCCGACAGCCTCAATGCGTTGCCTCAACTCCTCGGTGGGCCTGGTGGCCAACTGCCAGAAGGGAAGCTGCGACAAATCTCGGCGCAGGTAGGCCATCGCCACGTGCTGCAAGCCGGCAAGTATGTGACTGCCGGGCCGCAGTGCTCTAGCCAGGGGGTGTCGTGCGCAAAGCTCGACCAGCTCAGCGTTCCCGCAGATGATGCCCGCTTGGGGGCCACCCAGCAACTTGTCTCCCGAAAAAATCACCAAGTCGGCGCCTTCTTGCAGACTTTGACGCACGGCCGGCTCACTAGCTAGCCACGCGGGTGGCCCGCCCGCAAGCCAGGGACAACTGGCATCCAACAGCCCAGAACCGATGTCAAAGATAACTGGTGCTCCCAGCTGCACCAACTCGCCCACCGAGACCGACTCGGTGAAGCCTTCAATGGTGTAGTTTGACTGGTGGACTTTCAAACACAGCGCAATATCTGCCGAAGAGCGCGACATGGCACTGGCGTAGTCGCCAACTCGGGTGCGGTTGGTGGTGCCCACTTCAATCAGCTTGGCTCCTGACTGGCTCATCACTTCGGGCACTCTGAAACCGCCGCCAATCTCCACCAACTCGCCACGCGACACCGCCACGCCACGCCCGTCCGCCAGCGCAGCCAAAGCCAGCAGCATCGCCCCGGCTCCGTTATTGACAATGTGAGCACTTTCGGCTCCGACCAGCTTGGCAAATAGCTGCCCCACTGCCGACTGGCGTGAACCGCGCTTGCCCGTAGCCAAGTTGAATTCCAGGTTGGCATAGCCGGCTGGGTGGCTGAGCGGCCACGGCGCCCTGCCTAAATTGGTGTGGAGCAAAACGCCAGTAGCGTTGATGACTGGCTGAAGCAGCTTGACTTCAGCTTGGCGGGCCAAGGCTTCGGCTTGGTCTGGGTGGCCTGTCGCTATAGCTTCGCGCGCCGCATCAACCAGAAGCGGATGCGGCAGGGGGGAAGACTGGGCTAGCTGGCGGGCCAAGGCATCAACCGAGGGCGGGACGGCTCTGCTGGTTTGGTCGGTCTGGCGGGTTTGGCTATGCTCGCTGCCCGAAGCGGCCTCACTGGCCAAAGCGGCCTCGCTGGCCAAAGCGGCTTCGCGGGCTGGGCTCATGCCGGTGTCCTCACAGCCTTCATTCTTATACCCTTATTGCCTGCGTTTTGCCTTGTGTCCCCATACCCTTATCGTAGAGAAAAAATGAGGAGCTACATTCGGGACGTAAACTGAACTTGTGCTATTGGTTATCATCCTCATGCTCATGCTGGTTACTTCGCTGGAAATTGTTGTGATCATCGGGGTGGGCAGCCTGCTAGGTGCGTGGCCAACCGTGGGCTTGCTGTTTCTGATAAGCATCGTGGGCGGGATTTTGCTGAAGCGGGAAGGCTTGGCAGCATGGCGCAGAATTCAAGAAAACCTCTCAGAAGGCATCATTCCCGACAAACCCGTTACTGATGGGGTTTTGATTTTGTTTGGCGGTGCGCTGATGCTGACTCCGGGGTTTATCACCGATGCGGTGGGCTTGCTGCTGCTGTTTCCGCCAAGTCGGATAGTAGCGCGCACCTTGGTTCTGAGCCGTCTGAGAAGGCGCTAGGCGATGTATCGTGTCATTCATTGGCGGAAAGAACACTTGGCCTTGCTGCGGAAAAGCCAGCATGACACGCCCGAATATATCGCACTGCTAGAAGCAGAAGCAGAAACTGCTGCTGCCGCTTTAGAAGACAAGACACGGCAGGACGAACAACCAGATGCAGAAAGCTACGAAGAATCAGATGAAGAGGAAGACGAAGAAGAATCAGAAGAAAGTTTTGAGGAAGAAGACGAATGGGAAGAAGCTGAAATACGCTACTTCGAACAGGAGATACAAGAGATGATGGAAGATGAGATAGCTTACTGGTTCGAATATTATGAGGAAAGCGGCTACTGGGACTAACGCAAACCAACACAAAGGTGAATCGGGTTAAGCTTTGATAACTGGGTGCTTTACACTGCCGTCTTGTCGTTCGTCCCAAATTGTCAGTAATTCCTGCGAATGTCTTTTCAAAATGTCCTGCAGATATTTGATGGCTGGGGTTTTGATGGTTTTTCTTTCGTAAAATTCCAGGATTTCATAACCACCTGATATTTCTATTTTGAAAAGGATTTTTTTATTCAACTTGATATGCAGATGTGGAGGGTTGTGATCGTTTGGGTAGATGTAGCCACTCCAGCCATATCGGCTTATTTCTATGACACAGGGCACGCAAATCCAGCCTTATGAGACTTCGGGTGTCAAAAGTTCATATATCTCGTCGGTGTAGAATTCTTTATTGCCCCAGATGACACCTCCCGCATCAGTCACAAAAAGAGTGTGGGGCTCTTTGATATCTTCCGTGTCTGCAGGTTCATAACTGATATTTGTGAGGCGGACTTCACCCTGTGTGCCATCGGAAAATTTAATGCGCACGTCTGGGATGATGTTCCAGTTGATTGCCACAACTACTATAGGTTCAATATCGGGTAAGGCTTCTTTGTAGCTTTTGCCGGTGAGTTGCTCATAAACGGTTTCCCAACTGGCATCCAACTCTTCCTCATCTGCTCCCCATTTGAGCGCGCTTCCACCATCGTCCAAACGTACACTAGCAAAAACCTTCAGATCCTTCAGTTTAGACAGATACGGTATTTCAGTCAGACAGGTCAAATCAACTTCCCCTTCGGTTCCGTCTGAGAACTCCGCCCAGATTTTATACCCAGCCAGAGGTTTCACCGATTTGAGCGGATACGCGCTGGTTGTTGTCATGCTGACCTCGCCTTGGCAATTTCTTCGCTTCCAAGAACGTACGCCAATTTTTCAGCACAGCTTTGCGCCTCTTTGCAAATCTCCTCATGCCAGCATTTTATGTTTGCTCGCTCTAAGCTGCACACATCCGTGTGCAACTCGGCAAGAAAACTGTAACAAGCATCCAAAGCTTGCCCAGACAGTGTCTCTTCAATTCCCTTATAGCCAACACGAAGCAGATACATCTGCTCAATTGTCGTAGGGTATCGATTATGTGCCGCAGTGTTTCTTGCTGTACGAATATAAGTGGCTATCATTTCTTCTTCTTTTTCTGGGTCTTGTTTCTGCTTGTCAGCCATGTTGAGTACAAAATCCATTTTGGATTGAGAATTGCTTTTTTGTTTCCAATCTCTTTCCACTTGATTCCAAAAACAAAACGGGTCGTATTGTTCAATTTCAACTTGAATTTTTTTCAGTTTATTTTGCTGCTCTTTAGATAAAACTGAAACATACTTTTTCTTGCAGACGTCATAAATGCAAGCATCTTCCAACCATTTAACCAAAAACCTCAATGTCGGAGTGATGCCTTCATACCACTCACCGCTATTAAGTGATCCTGTCTTTCCGTAATGGTGCCCTGTGTATTCTTTTTGAAGAAGAAAAGCGTCCAAACTGGTAAACAAAGACTTACCCAAGGCTCGACCCATGTTTTGCCTAACGCTACCATGAACTTCCATCGGACCTGTCGTGATCGTGGAAGGACCTGGATATTTATTCCATGAGCCGACATGCTTCCAAGCCCAATAATCGTTCACAATGGAAGTAAATTCGGGCAGCATGGTTCGCTCCCACAAAAACTGCCAGTCCTCGTAAAATGACATAGCACAAGCAAACTGCTTTCTGAACTGATCTACTTCAGGATCTGTGCTCCCTTCGCTTCTGCGATGAAAATCAGAATGAAAATGCGTTCCATGCAGCTCCAAGCGAGCCGTCCCATCCCCTTGGTGAACGCCTATGAGCTTGCAGTCGCCAAGCCTGAAACGTTCAACTTTTCCTGTTTCGCCCTGAACCAGCAATTCAAACGGGGTTACACCAAAACTGTGCCCTTCCGACGAAGGCAAGACGCCTAGGACATGTGCCCCCGTTGCTTCCTTTATGACAGCCGCCAACTCCGCTTTATTCATGCACCCACTCTACCATCTCCCACAATTGTAAAACGTGTGGCATAACCGCTAGGAACAGATTCATCCAATTCATTCAGCAATGAACGGATTGTATTAGGTTCTAACGAAACTCTTTCGCATGTTTCTCTCTTCATGACTTGCCTTGCCTTTGTCCAGCATTGCAGCCTCAAAATAAACATCGTGCCGGGCACAGACAGCGGGCGATTCCTGCCTCAAATCGGGGTTGCGGTTCCAGTCCATGACAAACTGAGACAAAGGCACTATATATCCAGGCACTGAAGGATCCTTCAGGAACTCAGGAATGTCGGAAGCGATAATGTAATTTCTCATATCTGCTTTTCGGCTATAAGCGCCCGCCGTCAAGGCTTGCTGCCTCCGTCGGCTAGACCGAAATGAATGCCTCCAGCAAGGCAGCCAACTCCACAGGTTTGTCGCCTTGGATGCTGTGCCCCGCCCCTGGCACCACAATCACCTCGGCATCGGGGCGTCGTGTGAGCAGTTCAGCCACATCTTCATCAGCCACCACGCCCGACTCAGAACCCTTCAGCAACCACAGCGGAACACTTAATGTATCCAGAGCATCCCAAGCCGAAGCGAAAGCTATTTCGGGTGATGCTTGCTCTCCTATTCTGGTGGGATCCCAGCGCCAAGTCCAGTTTCCATCGGGCAGCTCCTTGGCGTTATTCAGCACGCCCCGCCTGAGAGAAGCGTGTGAGCGAGTGGGGTTGTGCTGGATGGTGTAATCCAGAATTTCCTCGAACGACTGGAAAACCTGCTGGCCGCCAATGAACTCCAGGATAGGTTCCGCCTTGGCGCGATTCACACCGGGGGTTATGTCAATCAGCATCAGCCGGCGAACCAGCTGCGGTTGCAAATCGGCCAGCATCAGAGCTGTCAGGCCTCCCAGCGACATGCCAGCCACACAAGCAGCTTCGGGTGCCAACTCCGCTACTATGTGCTGGACATCCTGGGCCAGTTGAAGCGGACTGTAGCTGTGGTCGGCACGCCAGTCTGAACAGCCATGCCCAGGCAGATCGACTGCCAAGGCTGGGCGGTTCAAGGCCATCAGCGTTGTGTCCCAAGTGTGGGCGTTTTGCGCGCCGCCGTGAAACATGACAACTTCAGGTGGCGCGTCTCCCCAGACAATGGCGCTCAGTTGGCGGGGTAGGGTGGTTTCTGCTGGCATGGCTTCGCCGGGCGTGGCTTCTCTCGGCGCAGAGAGTCGAGGCGTGGCGGCTCCTACTGTCGCGGCCTCCAACTCAAAAAAAATCCGCCGCACCGGCCAGTCGTCTGAAGTCTCCAAACCCGCTTCGGCGGCTGCTTCTGCCAGCATGGAAAACTCCTGGTCGTCTGCTGGTGCTCTTGCTGCTCCCGGCACAGCTTTGCTGGCCTGGCTGCTGTATTGCTCTGCCATTTCTTTAGTTACTCCCTTTCTGCCTTGGGAACCCACTGAAAATATCTCAGCATAAAAAACAAACCAGCCAAGCCCCAAATCACCAAAAGTAGTAAATTCCACAAATTCCCACTTGACAATCCTGGGTCAAACGCGCCTCTCATGCCCTCGCCGAAAGCCTTCAGCGGGAAGATGTCTCCGATGATTTCAATGGCTACTGGAATTTCACCTGCTGGAATGAACAACCCCGAGATGAACGACAGCGGCAGAATCGTAGCGTTGGCGATGGCTGAGCCGGCTTGTCCCGTGCTAGCCAGATTGGAAACAGCCATCCCCAGCACGGCGAAAGCAGAAACCCCCACTGCGAAAAAAACGGCCAGCCAGCCCAGCTGGGAAAAATCCAGCGACACATCAAACAAGGCGATGCCCACAGCAAAAAGCAAGACCGCTCCGATAAACGCCAGCCAAATCGCCGACATGATGCTGCTGACGAAGAACTTCCAAGTGGCCAAAGGCGTGCCCCTGACCCGCTTCAAAATGCCCTGTTCGCGCTGCAAAGCGGCGGATACGCAAAGATTGGTATAGGTGGCTGAAGCTGCGGCAAAGGCTGCCATGGCCGGCACGTAATAATCTTGAAATGTAACACTGCTGCCGTCTGACCCATATTGGACTGAGCCGTCAATGAAACTGCTCAAGACAACCATCATGACCAACGGCAGCGCAATGGTAAAAAAAGTTGCAATCGGAGTGCGCCATATAGTGCGGTTGTGGTGCTGGAACCATGTCCAAATTTGTTGTGATGTGCTGGCGGAGAACTTGGCCGGGGCGCGGGCGGGCACAGGCGCGTGGGCAGAGGCGGGCACGGAGGCGGGCGCGCCAACATCGCTGGAGTTGGAGGAGACGACAGATGAACTGCTTGGCCGCAAGGCGGTCATGGCCCGAGCTCCAATTCACCGCCCAAATCGTTGCGCCCAACCAAATCCTCACCGCCCAAATCGTTACTCGAGTTGCTGTGTCTTCCAATCAACCCTAGATAGTTTTCCTCCAGTGTGGGTTTGCTGACGGTCAGCCCTTCCAGCGATATCTGGCTGGCTTTGGCTTTTTGCGTCAGGCGATACAAAAACTCCGTTGGGTCGGCTGTGCTGAGGGCCACTTTGGACTGTGGCTGCGCCTGGGGCTGCCTGGGCAGTTCCAATTCAGCCGTTCCATCAGGCAGCGTCCCCAACCAAGCCTCAAACCCAGCCAAGCTCCAACCTTGCGGCAGCACGAATTCAACTATTGTCTGCTCTAGCCCCAAGTTTTCTGGCTCACCCAAAAAAGCAATCTCGCCTTGAACTAGAATCGCCATTCTGTCGGCTAGGAAACTGACTTCGTCCATGTAGTGCGAAGTAAGCAGGATAGTCATGCCAGCTTGTTTCAACTCCAGCAGTATGCGCCAAGACTCTCGGCGTGCCTCAGGGGAAAATCCCGTGGTCGGCTCATCCAAAAACAGCAACTCGGGATTGCCCACCAGCCCCAGCGCCAAGTCCAAGCGACGCTTCTGCCCGCCTGAAAGTCGGGAAATCTTTGAGTCGGCTTTGTCTGACAGGCCGACTAAATCCAGCAGTTCTTCGGGGGCGCGCCCATCGGCATAGCAATGCCTGTAGGTGTTCAAAACCTCACGCGGTGTCTGAACCAGCTCAACGCCCGATTCCTGGGAGACGAAACCCAGACGCTCCTTCACCGTTTGGTCGTGCTGCTGCGGGTCGCACCCAAAAACGGAAACCTCTCCCCCACTGGGACGCCTGAAACCCTCCAGAATTTCAATGCACGTGGATTTGCCAGCCCCATTCGGCCCCAACAGCGCAAAAATCTCCCCCCTGTTCAACTCAAAATCAATGCCCTTCAGGGCGACCAAATCTCCATAACGCTTGTAGAGCTGCTTGACTGCGACTATCGGAGCATGCGAATTCTGAGATGAACCGTCAAAACTCAAAATAAAATAACGGGGCGGTTGGGATTAGATGGCGAGGATGATTAGATGGCGGGAATGCCCGAGATTAGGTTTTCAGGATCAAATAATGGGGCTATTTGGGTCGGGCGATGGCATTTCCATTACAGGCATTTCAGGAGGTGGCCCCCAGGCAATGGCAGCTTTGGAAAAACCACAGGCGATGCCGGCGGTGAGGGTCAACTCCTCCAACTCGGCATCTGAAAAGTGCTGGCGCAAGCTGGCCTTAAGCTCCTCATCCATGACTTTGTTGGGATCGGTCAGAATCACGTCAACATAGGCTAAGGCTGCCTTGTGCTTTTGAGACAGTTCGGAGTCTTCGTAGCCGTCAACGATTTGCTCTACTAGCTCTTCTGTGAGACCCTGCTGTTTCGCACCTGCGAAACGTACGTTCTTTCATATGCCGCAATCGTTGAGACGGGCGTTGCGGAGCCGAGCCACCTCCTTGGTGGACTGGTCCAACTCGCCGTTAGACCACAACTCGCCATAAAACCGCCAGAAGCTGGCAGCTAGTTCAGGCTGATATCCGAATATACTTGTTCCGTCTGGGGGCTTAAGGCGCATAATAATTCCTTCCTAGGTATTCATTTTATAGGCAACTACAAACTTAACTTACCATTTGTGGGTTTTTCCGTCAAAAAACACTGTCTATAGAATCATCCACATTAGGCACCCGTGAGTTTCGTAGTTGAGCTTCTGATCTTTGCATTGCACTGTAACTCAAAATTAGCTGCCCTTGCTGCTGTCGTCGGAACTGCGTTCTGTTAGTTTCCCGTGAAGACTTTTTTTGGGATGCCTGACCGGTTGATGATGGATTTCAGCGGTCTATGTACACATCTTTTTTAGGGTGCACAACACCAGAGCTAGTCTGAGAGCAGCTGCAGAGCGGTATGGAAGTAGCACAGACAGCGCACCTGCCTCCCCGTTCTATCCAAGCTGGCAGCTTCCGTTTCAATCTCCGCTTCCAACTCTGTTGGCAGTTCCTCTCATGTAAAGACTCCCTATAGCTCTCATCGGCTGTTTTTCTACGGGCTACTCTCTCCCCCTCAGATCTATTCACCTTTGCAAGATAGTTCAAAGCAGTGCTGCCTCATCCAGGTTTTCAAATCCCGCCTATACTGCTTACATTTGGGGCAGCCAGAGACATGGCTTGCACCTACCACCAATGTTGGCTTGGCGGTTGTCATCGGTTGGCTGCTTCGAGCAGTTAGTGTGCTGTGGTATCCCGCTCCAGTCTCTCCGATTGAGAAATATCGGGTGTTATAGCACACATCATAAGGCTCTCCGACATAGCTGACTTGCCTGTTTATGTCAAACAGGTCATATGCCACGAACAGACTACAGGTGTTGCTGTCTTCCAAAGGGTGAGTGCTGTTCCAAGCTCCAGTCAGAAACGCTACCTCCCAACTGGCAGTGAACGAAGGCAAATCCCACTCGGTTATCCAAACATTATTCAAAGTGCAAATGGTGTGAGGCATCCACCTTCTGCATTTATCCAGCCTCTCAGGGTTAGCTTCCCGATATGCTCAGGACTTCAGGTATCGGTATATAACCCGTCTGAATGCTGAATACCCGCCACGGAGACAACGTACAGACGGTACCACGGTTGCTATGGCTACCGCTAGAAGTTTCACCGCTGCTATCCTGTCGGCTCACAGATGAACTTCCGCCCGTCAGCACCAGCCAGTTCAACCCTGTCGTGCTCCCACTGGACGACTTGCCTGAACGGGCAGTCAGGGTCAGTTTCAGGGTGCGCAAGGAAAGCCGAAGCCAATATAGCTGAAGGTGAAGGCAAAGTTCTGTATTCCATCTCGGTGCCGTCAGGTTGAATGACTTTCACCGACATAGGCGCAACAGGTCTAGCAGTTATATCACTCCAGTTGTCGTGCTGTCTGCTCAACTCCTCGGTTTTGCCGCGCTCAGTTCGTTTCAGATAGCTGAAGGGCAACTCCGAATGAAGCAGTCGGGCTTGATTCTCACCTGTTTCAGTCAGAGGGAAAACCGCTATCAACCCAGCTTGGATGTCTTTGCCTAACCCCTGTTCGTTGGCTTGGATTATCAGATGTGTGTAAGATGTTTTCGGTGCTGCTAGGAAATCAAGCAGCGAACCTAGGAACTTCATTCGCTGAATGAAGCTGGAAGCGTCTTCCAACGTCAGCGTAGGTTTGGTGATAACCTTGTAGTTATTAACTTGTAGTCGTTCTTCCACACTCTCCGATAGAGGCAGTACAGAAGTTCCCTTTGTGGTGAGTGTGTCTTCCACCGCTTCGGCCAGCCAAGTAACTGTGGTGGTGTTCATCGGATGGGCGTTGTAAGCCATCTTGTCCTTCCCCTATCTGTGTAGTATTGTCTGCCAGGTAGTCTCGTCAGAGGCAATATTTATTGCCTTACACGCCCGTGATTTAAGCGGGTGTGTTTAAGCTATTACCAGTCTACCGTACTTGTTTTTAAAGTGATGGTAGCTTCCTTCCGTGCAGACAAACCAGAAGTCGTGGGATTTCAGAATTTTGATTATCTGACGACTGGAAAGAGACCCATAAGGTGACAACTTTCTGCCCTACTTCGTGCGGCAAAGGCCCATGCTAAACACGCATTATACGAGGATACTCGAGCAGCGTTTCTTCCAGATCCTGCACTGTAGAACTAACCTGTGGGTTCTTCTTGCAGTCCAAGGCGGGTAACCGTAACTTCTGCTAGCATAGTAGAGGCCTGCTTTTTTGATTTCCCTTGACTGGCTACCGGAATTTCAGGGCACACCGAAGAGTGTTTTCGGAACTCTTCGCGGTGAATCATATCAGTAAGTTTCACATCCATTCTTTCTTCTCTATTGGCTCTGCTCCTCTTTGAGCCGTCCTACGCCTTCCAAAGCGTTTTCATCTGAGTCGGCGGCTCCGAACGAAACCAGAACGCTCTTAATGAGTATATAATAACTGGGCAACCCGATGCTGGCAGGTAGACAACCTCACAGGGTGCTGGCGCTTGCCTATGCTTATTCCCATCTTGCTTCTCAGTTGTTCAAATTTATCGGGACCAACCGGTTTCCTGAAGGTGTTTTCCATCTCCCCAACATGCACAAACACCCCTAAACCAACCACCCTGCCTTCCGCTAACCGCGAAAAACCTAACTAGACAAATAAAACACATGAAATCCCATTTTATAGTTATCTGAGGCTGGCTTGGCTTAATTTACTCGGAGTCTGAATCTTCAGAGCGCAACTGTGCCAAAACTACACGACTGCGGATAATGGCTTCAAAAGTTGCCAAGGCTAGCGTGAGGTTCACCACAGCCTGAGGTGAATGGTGGCCGTTCAACTCCTCGCAGTCCTTGTCGGAGATGCTGTGAGCATCTTGCACATACTTTTCTGTGAAGGCCAGAGCCGCTCTTTCAGCTTCTGAAAACAACTCTGAGGTGGGCCACATTGGGAGAGACAGAATTTTCTTCTCCGAAAGCCCGGCGTCGACAGCTTTGGGATTGCGCTGAGCCACGTCAGTCGGCGAACCCAACATGGAAGCCATGCGAATTCTGCAAAGCTCTAACACCTCGGGTTCCATATCGCCTTCCCAGAGTTCCTCAGTGAGCGACGACAATTCATTTGACACGTTGGCTGTCAAATTTTCAAATAAATCTGGCATAACTCTAGTTTAGTTTTGGGGACTGACACGTCAACCCATCAACTCGCCCATCAACTCGAACGGGGACGTTGGTTCGGAGACGAGCAGGTTTGGGCAGGAATGCAGATTGGATGGGGACACAAGTTCAGGACGCTCCAGCTAGGCAAGGGGAGACCAACGGCGCTAGCTCATCAACTCGGGCATGGAAGTCTTAGCCTTCTGGATGAACCGCAACTGGCGGCTCTGCAGCAAAAGCTCCCCCTGTTGCGACCAGATATTGCAGTCTTCCTCCACGTAGCCATGCAAAGAAGCAGCGGTTGTCAACACAGCCAGCACCGGCTCGCCCACCGAAACGCATCTCGGATTAGCCCTGAAATAGGCTGTGAATTCCATCGTGCCAGCCATCATAGGAGTCGTGGGGGCTGACAGCTTGCGGTAGGCCACCGGAGTGAACCCATCAGCCACAGCCACCAAAAAGCGCTCATCTATCGGCTCAGCTTGGGCCGGCAAAGCCCAACCTCCGGAGTGGTTCAAGGTCTGCCCAGGCGGAACGCCGTCAAACACATCCCACATCCTCAAGTTCCTTCTGAATGGGAATGGCAAATCACCTGAAAGAGGCAAAGTCGGGTCAAAGCTGGCAGCTTGGGGCATCTGCAGGTCGGTAAAATCCAGAGACTCGCGCTCTCTGGCAAATGTAACAGTGGCAAAACCGCAAAGCGTCCCTTCGCAATACATGCGAGCCGTTACCACCGTAACGGAAACCCCCGACCGCTCTATGTGCGTCTCAACCCTCATATGCCCAATCGGGAAGCGCCGCAGGAAATGAACTGTCAAGGTTCGTGGGTCTCTGGCAGGATCATCCACCTCCAAAGCACAGGCTTGAAGGGCCAAAGCATTGACGTAGCCCCCGAACAACCCTGGGTAGCCCAACCAGCTTTCGTCATTGACCCTCTCATAAACTCCGTTGCCAACCTTGGTGAAGTCGGTGGCTGCTGCCATTGCCGCCGCCGGGGCCGAAGCAGAAGCAACTGAAGCAGAAGCAGTTGGATCAGACATAGAAATTGGGCCGAACCGACTTCGGGCTAGCGGGCCGCCAAGCTAGGCAACGGCGGTGCTGGAGGTTTCTGACTCCAACCCCTCATAGACGGAGTTCAGTAAAAGCGCTGCCCGCACATCCAGCACCAACGTGGAGAGGTTCATAGCGTTCATGACGTAGGCAAAACCGAAGTTGGCTTCAGGGTCGGCAAAACCCAAGGAGCCTCCATAGCCTCCGTGATGGAAGGCGCGCTTGTTTGAGCCAAACCAGTTTTGGGCGTTGACCATGAAGCCCAACCCCCAGGTCATCTTGCCCACATCTTTCAAAACCAAATCCAGGCCTGTGGGTTGAGGCTCACGCATTTTCTCGACTGCTTCAGGGCTGACCAGTTTCAAGCCATCAACCGTGCCACCTGCTGCCAAGGCCGCATACATGGAAGCGATGGCCCTAGCCGAACCATGACCGTTGGCTGCCGGAAAGACTCCCCTTCTCCATTCGGTGGAGTTGGCGATTTTAGGGCCTATCAGCGGCGAAGACATGGCCGTAGCCATCAGGTCTAGGCTGTCCTCGGTTGAATCGGGTGCTGGTGCGCTGGGGGAATTCTGCTGGCTAGCATTTCCGGAGGCGGCACTGTTGGATGTGGCACTGGCGGAGGCGGCACTGGCGGAGGCGCCGTTTTGATCCTGGGCTGGCCCTGACGAGGATTTTTTGGACAGCAGTTCGTCTGGAATGCGCCACAAATCGGCTGTGCGGGCATCGTCTTGCGGCTGGGTGCCCACGAAGAAATCCCCACTTACTGAATGAGCCCCCAAAGGTTGGCTGATTTCTTCACGAATGAAGACGTCTATGCTGCGTCCGTCAACCTTGCGAACCAGCTCGCCCACCAGATGTCCGAAGGTCAGCGCATGATAACCCGAAGTCGTGCCAGGCTCCCACCAAGGGGATTGGGCTGCCAGCAAATCACATAGCATTGCCCAGTCGTGTATCTCTTCTTCGCTGATTGGTTTGCGCCAAGCGGCCAAACCAGAGCGGTGGCTCAGCAGATGTTTGACTGTGATTTGGCTCTTGCCTGATTGAGCAAAGTCCGGCCAGTATCTGGCCACTGGAGCATCTAAGTCCAACTCTGCCCGGTCTATCAGAATGTGGGCCGCCAGCGCCACGAGACCCTTGGTGGTTGACCAGACATTGACGATGCTGTCAGGCTCCCAAGGCTGTTGTTTATCTCGATTCATCCAGCCGCCCCATAGATCAACCAGCACTTCGTTGCCCCGAATCACCGCCAGCGAAGCGCCTAGCTCATGGCGGTGGAGAAAGTTATTTGCGAACTCATAGCGCACGCCCTCAAATCCGGGCGCAGTTGTGCCAGAAATGACTAATTCGGAACTCATAATCTAAACCTGGCTGTCACCTAGCTGTCGGGGTGTTGGAAAATTTCGGGGGCACAGCGGCTATCAGGGGCAGCAACTATCAGGGACGGCGGCTATCGGGCACAACAGCTATCAGGGGCGGGCGGAAAGACAAACTGGCATCAGCTAGCCACAGCCGCTGATTTGCTGGGCGATTTTTCAGAAGATTTTTCAGAGCTGGACGTGCTTTCGCTGGAACTGCTGGAGTTGCCGCTGGTGTCGCTCGTCTTTGTGTCTGACGATTTATCTGAAGATTTGCTTTCGGAAACGGAACTGCCGGATTCGGTCTTGGCTTTACTGGCACGACTGTCGGTCTTGTAAAATCCGTTCCCCTTGAAGGTAATGGCAGGAGCGGAATAAACTTTTCTCACCTCGCCCTTGCCTGGCGACGCACAGGCGGCCGGGGCCGCTGAATCACCAACCTGCGGGCAATGCGTCAGCGGCGAATCTGAAAATGACTGCGCTATATCAAAGCTTGCATCACAAGTGCGGCAGCGGTATTCGTAAGTTGGCATAGCAAAAATCAGGCTACCTGAGAAATGCGAACTTGCCACATTATATCAGGCAGGGATATCAGGCCGTGCCAGCCGCCTCAAAGCAGCCACACCTCCCGCTAAAAAAGGGCTAAACCCGCAAACTGCTACAACACCTTTAGCTACCATAGAAATATGCTGCTGGCAACCGCTTCAACCTCATGGGACTTCGGCTGGTGGTGGATTTTTATTGCCGGCGCATACGTACTGGGCATGTTCCCGACTGCCCTGCTTGTCGGCTATATCACCGAGCACGACCCCACTGAAGAAGGCTCGGGCAATCCAGGAGCCACCAATGTATATCGCATTGCAGGCATGCTTCCGGGCTTGGCAGTGTTGCTGGGAGATGTCGTCAAGGTGGTGATTCCAACTTTGCTGGGGCTGCTTCTGGCCAGCCGCGAAATAGCTGTGGTGAGCGGGGCAATAGCCGTGGCCGGGCACATGTTTCCCGCGGCCAGGGGATTCAAAGGCGGCAAAGGTGTAGCCAGCTACGGCGGTTTTGTGATAGTTCTGTCTCCGCTGGCGGCGGTGGCGAGCTTGGCGATTTGGCTGGCTGTTTTAAAGTTCTGGGGCCGAGCTTCCGTGGCATCTCTGGTGGCCTCCCCGACTGTGCTGGCCGGCATGGCGCTTTCTGGGCGACAATGGTGGGAGATGTGCTTCGTGGCTGCGGTGGTGGTCTTGATTGTGCTCAAGCATTTGGAAAATATCAGGCGGCTGCTGAAACACGAGGAAGCCAAACTCTGATGGCCTTGATTCCGCTCGAGGAGGCGCAAAAGCATATCTTTGAGCAAATTTCATGCCTTTCTGCCGCAGAAGTGGCCGTGGATGAAGCACTAGGGCTGGTTACGGCGCAAGACATTGCTTCGCCTGAGCCAATCCCAGCTTGGGACAACACAGCCATGGACGGATTTGCCGTGCGCTCCAGCGACACCATCGGCGCCTCTGAACAAACTCCTGTGGTGCTGGAGGTCGTTGGGACTTTACCGGCAGGAGCACAGCCTGAGACGCCTGTCCAGCAGGGGCAAGCCATTCGGATCATGACGGGAGCGCCTATTCCGCCTGGTGCCGATTCTGTGGTGCAGGTGGAATTGACTAGGTCTTTTGCGGGCACGACAAGCCTTGGCGCCACAAGCTCCAACTCAGACAGCCCCAACCCAGCCGCGGCCCCGTCTGAAGCAGAGCAGGTGGAGATATTCCAGCAAGTCCAGCCTGGCACGCATATTCGTCGGGCGGGCGAAGACCTCACCGCGGGGCAACTGGCCGTCCCGGCACAAACCTGTCTCACCCCAGCACACTTGGGCGTGCTCTCCAGCATTGGGGTGACAAAAATTTCGGCCTATCCCAAACCCAGGGTGGCTGTCTTTTCCACCGGGGACGAACTGATCTCAGACGGCAGCCCCTTGGAAATCGGTCAAATCCGGGATTCCAACAGGATTGCCATTATCTCCCTTGCGCAGGAAGCCCAATGCGAACCCATCAACGGAGGCGTAATCCCCGATGACGAAACCGCTATCGGAGAGGCTTTCTTGAAGCACGCCCAAACATGCGATGCCATCATCACAACTGGAGGGGTCAGCATGGGAGACTACGACTACGTCAAGGTGGTGCTGGACCGCATCGGTCAAATGAGATGGATGCAAATCGCCATTCGCCCTGCTAAACCCTTGGCATTCGGCACGGTCAGCGGCACTCCTGTGTTTGGGCTGCCTGGCAATCCAGTGTCGTGCATGGTCTCATTTGAGCTATTTGCCCGACCCGCCCTGCGCAAGATGGCTGGACACACCCAAATTCAGCGACTCAGGCGGCGTGGCATTGCAGCCGAAGCACTCCCTAGACGCTCAGATGGCAAAACCCACTTTGCCAGGGTCAGCTGGAACTACTCAGACGGGCAGTTCTGGCTTAGGTCGGCTGGGGGGCAGGGCTCGCACCAGCTCTCGGGCATGGCTGCTGCCAACGGCCTGGCTGTGCTGGCGGATTCAGACGGCATAGCACAAGGAGAAGAAGTTGAGTTCATACAGCTTGGAGGATGAGCATGGAACTTGAGACAGGGCACATCAGCACGAATGGGCACATGGACGATAACGGGAACATGGGCGAGAATGGGCACATGAGCCCATCGGAGCCGAAGGCAGTTGACGACGAGGCGCTGACCGAACCGGGATCTGCCGGGCAGGAAGCTGAGCCAGCTACTCCAGGGGTGCCTGAAACAGATTCGGAACAGACTCAGGAACAAGAGCAGGAGCAGGATTTTGGCCCACCGGCTTTGTCGCCTTCCCAACTCAAGCTTTATGACGACTGCCCTAAAAAATGGAAGTTCCGCTACCTAGAAAAACTGCCCGACCCCCCGGGGCTGGCGGCGGTGATAGGCACTTTTGCCCACAGCGTCCTGGAGGCTCTTATGAACCTGCCGCCTGAGCAGCGAACTCAAGACATAGCCCAGGCCATAGCAGGGCAAAAATTCGACGAAATCAGCCGTGACAAAGACTTTCAGCGACTGAACTTGGGCAAACCCGCTATCGCCAGATTCAAATGGCGCGCCTGGGATTCAATTACAAAACTTTGGACTATAGAGGATCCGCAGCAAGTTGAAGTCATTGACGTGGAGGTGAAACTTACCACCAAAGTCTCCGGGGTTCCATTCGTGGGCTACATAGACCGCTTGGACAACAGCCCACAGGGGCTTGTGATAAACGACTACAAGTCGGGCAAGCCTAATCACCCTGGGCCAAATTCCGACCCTAATCAGCGCCACCTGGAAGACAGCCATGTTTTCCAGGTGATGCTCTATGCAGCAGCTGTGACCGAGGAGTCGTCGGATATGCCGGCAAAGGTCAGGGTGCTGTATCTGGGAGAGCTAAATGGTCAGATCGCAGAGGAAGTCACCCCGGCCAAGCTAGAAGACGTGCAGGCCAAGCTGGTAGAAACCTGGGGGCGAATCTCCGACAGTCGCATCAGCCAAACCTTTGAGGCCAAGCCCTCCATATTGTGTGGTTGGTGTGCGTTTTTGGCTCACTGCCAGGAGGGCATGGAAACCGTGATTCAATTCAATGAGACAGGCAAGCTGAAAGACAGCGCGCCAGCCATGAAACTGAAGCAGATTCTGTTCAACCGGGGGGCAGGATCGGCGACCTTGGATTCGGCCTAGGCGGGGCACGCCACCCAGAGACCTAGAGGCAGGCTTGAGCCAGAACTAGGCTTGAGCGCGGCGCGATCTAAAAGGGGCCGGCCAAGGCGGAGCTTGCTGGGGAGAACTTGCTGAGGGCCAGGTGAACTTGCTGGGTGGAACTTGCTGAGGGCCGGGTGGGCTTACTTCTTGAATCTGGAGCGCAGACGCCGATAAAGACCGTAAAGTGCCAACAGCGCAGCAATGGTCAGCACCGACCAAATCACACTGGCCACCACGATAGCTTTGACGACCGATTCGTCATCTATGCCTCGGCGGGGCAGAACACGGGGCGATTTGACGAAGTAGTGGTCGTCTTCTATTTCCCATCGGGCAGCCCCGTTTTGCATGGCTTCGGTGGAGGATGGCTGGTCTAGCTTGGGTTGATTAAAGCTTGAAAGGATTTTCCGCACAGACAGCCTCATATTTTGAGATTACCAATCAGCCAACAATTCGCCACCCGCAACTGCGCTAAAGTATTCAAAGGATATGTATAAAACAGCGAGCAAGGAAAGAGCAGGGCGCCATGAGTGATCTTCTGACACAACTCCGCTCGGGTATCGGCATCGTCGGTCCGGCACAACAAGCTCCCGACCCGGTCAATATCCCTATGATTCGCCACTGGTGCGAGGCCATGGGAGAGGGCAACCCCAATTATCTAGACGAAGAATCTGCCGAGCACGGGCCACATGGGGAGATTGTGGCGCCGCCAGCCATGCTGAACGCCTGGACAATGCCCGGCGTGCGCATCAAGCATGAAGAGATGGGCAATCCCCCGCTGCCCAAAAACCTTTCAGCCGAAAGCGAGGGTGAAGATGCCGAGTCTTACAGCCAGACTTTGAGCCTCTTGGACGCGGCTGGCTACATCGGTGTGGTCGCTACCAACTCAGAGCACGTCTATCATCGCTATTTGCGCTTGGGGGAACGCATTGAGGGGCGCCAAAAGCTGGTAGACGTTTCGGAAGAGAAGCAAACGGCGCTTGGGATCGGCCATTTCGTCACCACCGAAACTGAATATCAAACAACCGAAGGCGACCCTGTAGGCTCCATGTTCTTCAGGATTTTGAAGTTCAAGCCCTACACCGGGCGCGACACGGGACAAGGCCGCGGCGACACGGGGCCAGACAGCGGCTCGGGGCGAGGTGATAACGCGGGCGGGGCTGCAGCTCCCAACGCACCGCCCCCGCAGCTGCAGCGCCCCAAACCCTCCATGAACCCAGATACGCAATTCTTCTGGGAAGGCGCTGCCAACAAAGAGTTGCGCATCCAGCAGTGCAATAACTGCCTGCGGCTGCAACATCCCCCCGGTGTGCGCTGCCCAGCCTGTGGCTCTATGGATCTGGGCTGGATTGTAGCTTCCGGCAAGGGAACTTTGTACAGCCACTGCCAAGTTCACTATCCGCCGCTGCCAGCCTTCAAACAACCCCCTATAGTCGGGCTGGTGGAACTAGAAGAAGGCACGCGGCTGGTGTCCAACATAACCGACTGCTCCTACGGCCAGGTCAAAGTGGGCATGGATTTGCAGGTCTGGTTCCACAAAGACCCTCAAGGCTTTTCCCTGCCGCTGTTTCGCCCAGCCCGCCGACCCCGCCGGGAGCAGACTTTGCTGTTGGAGGAGGTGAAGGTGGGAGATGAGATGCCGCTTTGTCCTATTCCGCTGACACCGACTGCGATTGTGGCCACAGCTATCGCCACTCGCGATTACCAGGACGTCCATCACGACCGAGACTTGGCGCACGAAAAGGGTTCCAAGGACATCTTCATGAATATCTTGTCGTCGTCCGGGTTGGCCTCTCGCTATGTGAACGACTGGGCCGGGCCTGACGCCATGTTCAAGAATCTGAAAATCAGGCTTGGCGCCCCCAACCATCCGTATGACTGCATGACCATGTCGGGGAAGGTTACAGCCATTGAAAACCATGCCGATGACGGCTCAAGCGCTGATGTGACAGTTGAATTTGCTGGCATCAACTCGCTGGGCCCCCATATCACTGGCTCGGCTGTTTTGTCCGTGCCCGCCGCGCCCCGGCGTTGAGGGGCTGGCTGGTCGCCACACACCAAAACACATACACCTGACGCCGCGCCCGCCAATACCGCACACCCCCCTAACACATAGCACCCATCAGATTTTGCTACAACTTTGCTACAACAAGGAGTTGACAAACCATGAAATTCTCATATGAGATTGCCATCGCCGGCATCGGGGCTACTGAATTCTCCAAAGATTCCGGCCGCACTCCCATGCAGTTAGCCGTGGAATGCTGCGCCGCTGCTTGTGAAGACGCGGGACTGCCACCCAGCGAAGTCAACGGCATGGTGGTATTTTCGGCTGAGAACAATCCCGAAATTGAAGTGGCTCGCAACCTGGGAATCTCCGAGTTGACCCACTTTTCCATGGTGCATCATGGCGGAGGAGCGGCTTGCGGAGTTATTGCCTTGGCTGCTCAAGCCATCTATTCAGGCGCAGCTGACTATGTGCTCTGCTACCGGGCTTTCAACGAGCGCTCCTGGCATCGTTTCGGCTCAGGCGTGCAAGACCGGCCGGCCGGTGCGGAAGCCGAAGTCGTGTCGTTTTCTTGGAGCACGCCCTTCGGCTTGGTGTCTCCAGCCTCTTGGGTAGCCATGTTTGCCACTCGCTACATGCACGAATTCGGTGCTACCAGCGAGGATTTCGGCCGAGTTTCGGTGGTCGATCGCCAACATGCAGCCAACAACCCCGCCGCCTACTTCTACGAGCGCCCCATCACACTGGAAGACCATCAAGCCAGCCGCATGATTGTGGACCCACTGCGTCTGCTGGACTGCTGCCAAGAGACCGACGGCGGCCAGGCGCTTCTGATTACTTCAGCACAGCGAGCCCGCGACTTGAAGCAAAAACCGGCCGTGCTGGCTGCTGCGGCTCAGGGTGCTTCCGAAGACCAACACATGATGCGCAGCTACTACCGCGACTCCATCGTGGGCATTCCCGAGATGGGGCTGTGCGCCCGTCAATTATGGCAGATGAGCCAACTGGGCCCCGACGACATTGACGTGGGCATCATCTACGACCATTTCACGCCGCTGGTGCTGCCACAACTTGAGGAATTCGGGTTTTGCGACCGGGGTGAAGCCAAGGATTTCATCGCCGACGGCAATCTGACACTGAACGGCAGCCTACCTTTCAACACACACGGCGGGCAGTTGGGCGAAGCCTACCTGCACGGCATGAACGGCATAGCCGAGGGCGTGCGCCAAATCAGAGGCACGTCTGTCAACCAAGTTGACTCGGCCGCCAACATCCTGGTAACCGCTGGCACAGCCGTGCCGACCAGTGCGCTCATCTTGAGCCAAGACAACCATTAAGAACCATCGGATAAGACATCGGATAAGAACCATCAGAAAGGACAACCATGCTGCTTGAAAACAAAATCGTAATCGTCTCGGGAATCGGCCCAGGCATGGGCCGCGACATTTCACTTTCGTGTGCTGAGCAGGGAGCTCACATAGTGCTGGCTTCTCGCACGCCCGAGCGCTTGGAGGAGGTTGCCGCCGAAGTGCGTGCCTTGGGACGCCAAGCGCTATGTGTGCCCACCGACGTTACCGACCCACAGCGGTGCCAAGCTCTGGCAGCCGCCACCATCGCGGAATTTGGCCGCATTGATGCGGTAGTGAACAACGCTTTCAAGCAGCCGTCGTTTGAGCTATTGGAAGATCTTTCTGCAGAAAGCTGGCAGGAAAGCGTGCTCTTCAACTGCACCGCAGCCTTGCAGGTCACCCAAGCAGTGCTGCCTCAAATGAAAGAACAGCAAAAAGGCTCCGTGGTGATGATCAACACCATGTCCATACGGCGGCCGCAGCCTTACTTTGGCGCCTACTCCGCAGCCAAGTCAGCTCTGTTCTCCTTTGCACGAACCTTGGCCAACGAGGTCGGCCCTTACGGCATTCGGGTGAACAGCGTGGCGCCAGGCTATATCTGGGGGCCGTCAGTCAAATGGTTTTTTGAGAATCAAGCTGAGAGCCGAGGAGTTCCATTCGATGAGGTGAAGAAGGAAATTACCGACCAGATAGCTCTCAGGCATATCCCCGATTCCAAAGAAATTTCAGGGGCTGTGGTGTTTTTGGCTTCCGATCTGTCGGCTGCGGTGACCGGCCACACTCTGGATGCCAACGGCGGACACTACCTGCATTTCTAGATGCACTGCCGGCTGGACCGCCGACTGGGCTAGGACGCCGAGACCAAGCCGCCGACTGGTCTGGCTGCCTCGGGACATCGGCGGACTGCCCCTGGCCCGTTGCTAAGCTGCCTTGTCCAAGCCGAAAGCTGAGTGCAGGGCCAGCACAGCTTGCTCCATATCGCTTTCGTCCACCACGCAACTGATGCGAATAGCTGAGGTGGTGATCATTTCAATATTGATGTTGTGAGCGGCCAAGGTCTCAAACATCTGCGCTGCCACGCCAGGGTGAGACTTCATCCCCGCCCCGATCAGGCTGACGCGCGCGATGTCGCTGTTGGCAGTGACTCCTTTGCCGCCGACTTCAGCCATGATCGTTTCCATATTCTCAATGCCGACGGAGAGGTCGGCTTTGGCAACCGTGAAGGAAATGTCGGTAACGCCTTCGTCTGAGACATTCTGGACAATCATGTCAACGTCCAAGTTGAGGTCGGCGATGCGCCTGAAGACCGTGGCCGCCACGCCAGGCCGGTCGGGCACTGCCAGCAGGGTCATCTTGGCTTGGGAAGAATCGTGAGTCACCGCTGAAATAATCGGGCGTTCCATGGTCTGGGCCTCCTGTGCCTGTGGGTCGGGCTCCTGTTGGTGGAAGTTTGCGTCTTTGACTAGCGTGCCGGGTTCCCAGGTGAAAGCTGAGCGAACATGCAGTGGCATCAAATAGGTGCGCGCCACCAGCACCGAGCGCATGGCTGGTTTGGGGCAGCCCGTGGCTGTCATCTCCAGCATCTCGCCAAATGAAATCTCAGATATTTTTCTGGCGTGCGGCACCAGGCGGGGGTCGGCCGTGAAAACTCCCGAAACGTCCGTATAGAGTTCGCACAGCTCGGCTCCGATGGCGTGCGCCAGAGCCACGGCGGTGGTGTCTGAGCCTCCCCGCCCCAAGAAAGTAACATCGCCTGAGCCCGACACCCCCTGAGCACCAGCCACCACCGGGACGATGCCTTCTGCTATGGTCTCCTGGATGCGCTGTGGGCGTATTTCCTGGATGCGGGCGTCTTGGTGCACCCCGTCGGTGATGAAACCGGCTTGGCTGCCGGTGAACGATCTGGCTGGCACGCCTAAATCCGCCAGTGCCAGACAAATCAGGGCGATGGCCTTGCGCTCGCCAGCTGTAACCAGCATGTCCATCTCTCGCCCTGGCTGGCGCTGAGTTACGTTGTTGGCGAGGCTGTAGAGTTCATCTGTCTCTTTGCCCATGGCGCTGACAACCACCACGGGGAAACTGCCTCTTCGGTGCGTGAACTGAACGTGGCCAGCAACTTCTTTGATGCGACTGGTGTCGCCGACTGACGTGCCACCAAATTTCTGGACAACTAGGGCCACGTTAATTTAAGCTACCTTTGCTGTGGCAGCTTTTTCGCCTGCCTGCCTTGTTTTCGTTCTCCTGTCTTATTTTTCACTCCTCTGTCTTATTTTCGCTGCCCTGCCTTGTTGCTTTTGAAATCGGCAGGTAAAATTCTTGTGTTGTGAACGAAATTGAACAGACCGACTCAAAGTCATCTCACCCCCACCGCACCGACAAGCGAGCGCGCCAAAAGCAAAGACGCCAGCAGAGGCTGGAAGCTGAACGCGAAGCTGCCGCTCAGCGCAAACGCAAGCGTTCCATTCGCAACTGGATCATTGTGGGCGTGATCGCCGTCGGAGCATTCATGGCTTGGTATTTTTTGGCGCTGGACAACAACGGAACTGAAGAGGTCACGCCTCCCACAGTCCAAGATAATGTCAGCGAACAGGAGGGGAACGAACCCGAAGAGCCGGGAAATAACATTACCATCCCAGAAGTCCCGCCCACCACAACAACAGAATTGGAGGAAATTGTGCCACCAAAGTACACCCCCTACACCGATGACGACTACGGCAGCACGCCGTGCCCAACTTCCGATGCCGACCGGGTTCTGGATTTCGACGATTCGTTCCAGAACTGCTTGCAGGAAGGCGTGGAATACACGGCTGCTTTCACCACCACAGCCGGGGAATTCAAAGTCAGGCTTGATTCTGTGAACACCCCTGGAACCACCAACAACTTCATCTCCTTGGCCCGCCACAAGTATTATGACGGCACTTTACTGCACCGCACCGACCCGAGCATTGGCATCATCCAAGGAGGCTCGCCGCACAACAACTCCGCCAATGACCGCGGGCCGGGCTACAACATCAAAGACGAAGGCACCGGTTTCAACTACCCAAGGGGGCTTTTGGTCATGGCCAGAGGCGGAGCTCCCAACAGCGCGTCAGCTCAGTTCTTCTTTTCGGTCAACGAGAACACCCGCGTT
>JAPYNY010000022.1 GCA_028283145.1 Candidatus Hopanoidivorans cymbastelae | reverse complement strand
GCTAGTATTGTTTATATGACCCAATTAGCCTCCCAGCCCACAAGCCACGAAACTCCTGCGGCTGAAGCTGAGACAGCTGCCACATCCGAGGCTGCCCCAGAAACTGGGCCTTTACCCGCAGCAGTTCAACCCGCCCCCGTAGCCAGGCTTTCCCCCACACGCCAAAAGATTTTGAAATTCATTCAACGTTTCACAGCCGAGCACAACTACCCGCCGTCTGTGCGAGAGATCGCCGCTGCCATTGGAATCAACTCTCCTGCCACCATTCATCGGCACATCGGCATTTTGGAAGCTGAAGGAAAGCTGCGCCGAGACAAAAACCGCAAACGCGCACTGGTTCTCACCGAACCCAACCCTGAGGATTCAGGTGCCAGCGGTCAAGGCAGCAGCCCGGCCCCACCCCAAGTTGACCACTTGGCTCCCCAAGCCCGCCACCTAGCACCTCCCGAAGTTGATCTTGACGCAACGCAACTGGTGGATTTGATGACCTACCGCCAGACAACTCAACTAGTCCCGTTGGTGGGCCACATCGCCGCTGGCCAGGGAACGATAGCCGAGCAAAATATAGAGTGCACCATGGCTGTCCCAACCGACATCTGTGGCACCGGTGATTTCTTTGTGCTCAGGGTGCGGGGCGATTCAATGGCAGAAGCAGCCATCCTGGATGGAGACTACGTGGTAGCCCGCCAACAAGCTACCGCTAACAACGGCGATATTGTGGTGGCCGGCATCAACGAAGACGAGGCAACTGTCAAACGCTTTAAGTTAAGCGGCTCCCCACCCGGCTCCACCATCACCCTCATACCTGAAAACGAGGGCTACTCCCCTACGGAATTCCCAGCCTCCGCAGTAGCAATCTACGGCAAAGTCGTAAGCGTCCTGCGCCGGCTATAGATAAGCCCTATTTTTGCTATTTCAGCACAAGACAGAACGTATTTACTAAACTTATATATCCATACAAGCTTCTAACCCCAGACCAACGCCAATTAAATATTAAAGCTTATGCATAAAAATCTGATTAAAAATAGCTGCATATTTGAATTGAACCATACAAATGGTGCAGATATTCCTGATAGTGTTCTTGCTTGCCAAGAAAACATAGAATTTATGCGCCATCTGCCGGATGCAAAATTCAAACTAATAGTCACTTCTCCGCCATATAACCTAGGAAAATCATATGAGAATAAAATGCTGCTAGACGATTATCTAGTAGCTCAAGAACAAGTCATCAATGAATGTGTGCGCTTGCTACACCCCCAGGGATCAATCTGCTGGCAAGTAGGCAACTGTGTTGAAAATGGTGAGATCATACCACTGGACACAATTTTGTATCCAGTTTTTGTATCCCATAAACTCAAACTTCGCAACAGAATTATTTGGCATTTTGGGCATGGGCTCCATTGCCGGCGTCGCCTTTCTGGTCGTTACGAAACAATTAATTGGTGGACTAAGACCAACAACTATACATGGCATTTAGATCCTATCCGAGTGCCTTCTAAATATCCCAATAAACGCCACTTCAAAGGTCCTAATATTGGTAAGTTATCTGGAAATCCCAATGGTAAGAATCCAAGCGACGTTTGGACTTTTCCTAATGTTAAGAGCAATCACCCTGAAAAAACTGTGCACCCATGCCAATTTCCTGTTGAATTAGTTGAGCGTTTAGTTTTATCAATGACTAACGAAGGCGATTATGTCTTTGATCCATATATGGGTGTGGGTTCTACTATTGTGGCGGCGTTGAAACACAACCGTCATGGCTATGGATGCGATATTATTCCGCAATATGTTGAAATTGCCCAACAACGCGTGAGGGCACTCATATCCGGAACCCTAAAGACCCGTCCTATGGATAAGCCAATATACGATCCGAGTCTTCCCAACGGTGGGCACTAATGAAAATCGGGGCGGAATACTCTCACTTGAACGGTATTGAATATTTAAAGGTGCACAAACCCAATTTGTGGACAGAGGTAAAAGATGTTATTAGTCAAGTTGATGCCGCGGCTTGCAAGACAAAAGTTTCAAAGGAAAAATCAAAACTTGGAAAACTTATATATTCTCCACAAGCAATTAACACCGAGTTTGAATTTGGCTTTAACTCCCTTGGCTGGCGTGAACATAGGCGAAACTTCTGGGTTACACACGATGAAAAATTGCTGAGAAAAATCCATAACCAGCCAATAGATAAACAAAAACAAATTATTGAAAAAGCAGGTTACAAGGCTATTTTATCTTATACTCAAACGGACTTTCTCAAAGAAAGAGTGGCAGTTGAAGTTCAATTCGGAAAATATACCTTTGTTGCCCATGATCTATTTGTCAAGCACATGAGTTTTTTTGATTCTAATATTATTGACGTGGGAATTGAAATTCTTCCAATGAAAGAACTAGAGAGGGAAATGTCCAGCGGGGTGGCATATTACGAACGTGACTTGCTTAACCTCATACGGCAGGGTAGGAATGTGCCTGCTGTTCCCTTAGTTTTAATTGGAGTCCTTCCCTAACTGCCGGTTTACAGTTATTTTGCAGTAAGAATTCCCAGGAACACAAAAACCTTACAAAACTTGGGACAAGGCCAAATAGCACTGCTCCAAGCTCTGCTTTGAAACTCTTTCTTGGGGAGTGTGTGAAAGTTCTGGGTCGCCCGGCCCGAAATTGACTGCAGGGATGCCTCTTTCCCCGAAAAAAGACACATCTGTCCAACCCAATTTGGCTCTGTAGTGCCCACCACAGGCTTCAAGCAATTTGGCAAACAGGTTGTGGTCTAGTCCAGGGGCACATGCAGGGGCGTTGTCAACCAACTCTAATTCCACTACAGGCCGTGCCTCTTGCTCAAAGGCCTCACCCCCCGCCACAGAAGAATCCTCATGTGCCAAAGGCACCACACTCTCCTGTGAGTTAAATGTCTCAATTACGAAATCAGTCAGGAAGGCTTCAGCCTGCTGAGCTGCTTTATTGGGCGCATAGCGATACCCAATTTCAATAATTGCCTCATCAGGCACCACGTTGCCAGCAATACCTCCACTCACTGAAACAGCCTGCAGGGCCTCATGATATTGGCAGCCTTCCACCACGGGCTGAGCCGGCACAAAATTACTCAGCGCCTCCAAAAGCGGAGCCATGTCGTGCACCGCATTGCGACCCATCCAAGCTCGGGCGGTATGAGCCCGCCTGCCCAGAACCTTTACTTTCATACGCAAAGTGCCCTGGCACCCAGCCTCTATTACTCCTCCTGTGGGCTCACCCAAAATAGCGGCATCGCCCAGCAACAAATCTGGACGCAACTCAAAAATCTCCCGTAAGCCATTATGGTGCAGCTCAACTTCTTCTCTGGCATAAAAAACATAGGTAACATCCACAGCCGGCTCCGCGAACTGTCCAGCCAGCATCAGCAAAACTGCCAGACCGCCTTTCATATCAGCCGACCCCGTCCCCCACAGCCAATCACCGTCAACACGCAGCCCCACACCTTCTTCGGCAAACACAGGTACGGTATCCAGATGCCCTCCTAAAATCAGGCGCTCCGTCTTGCCTTGGGTGGTGCGTGCCACCAGATTGTCCCCCACGCGATCCACGCTCAGCCAAGGCAACTGGCGCAGCTTGGCTTCAATATGCTGGCTGAGTTGCTGCTCCTGATGGCTGACAGAAGGAATCGCTACTAACTCAGCCGTCAGGTCGAATAGCTTTTGGGCTAGTGGCTGATTGGGGTCTGAAGCCATGTGTCCCATGTGTCAGGTAGCAACTCCATGATCGCGCAAGATATCATTCAAAGCTGATTTGTCGTGGCGTTGCTGTTCGGGCAGATGCTTGACAATCAGAACCGCCGGCAAGCCATATTGCCCACCGGGAAACTGTCTCGTCCTAGTGCCAGACACAGCCACACACCAAGAGGGCACCACTCCCCGGCCAACTTCCTCCCCGGTTTCCACATCAATCACCGGAATGGAACCCGTCAGGATGCATCCAGCACCCAGCACCACTCCATCCCCCACCCGTGCCCCATCAGCCACGATGCAACGACTTCCGATCAGACAATCATCTCCCACAACAACAGGCACAGCTTGCGGTGGTTCCAGCACGCCACCGATGCCCACCCCGCCAGAAAGGTGCACATTAGCTCCAATTTGAGCACAAGAACCGACCGTGGCCCAGGTATCGACCATCGTATTTTCACCTACGTAAGCTCCGATGTTTACATAACTGGGCATCATGACCACCCCGGGAGCCTGATAGCTGCCCCACCTGGCTGAAGCCCCTGGGACGACACGAACGCCTCGCTGCTGGTAGTTGGTCTTCAGCGGAATTTTGTCGGCGAATTCAAACATGCCTAGTTCATGAGTTTGCATGGACGACAACTTGAACAACAACAGGATGGCGAACTTGAGCCATTCATTCACAACTACATCCCCGTTGGGGTTGACTTCTGCTACACGAACTTCGCCCGTATCCAGCAAGTCGATGACTGAAGCCACCACGACTTTGGCTGCGGTATCAGCAGGAGAAAGTTGATCTCGCATAGCCCACAACTCCTCAATGGTATTTTTTTCTGCTGCGAAGAGGGGCTGCGAGGAAGACGCTAACGACGACGATGAAGACTCCAGCGGCGACGTTGGCGAGGAAGACGCCGGCGAAGAAACATCCGATGACGACGACGATTTTGCAATGGACATAAAGAGCAGGCTAGCGGTGAAGCTAGCTAGCTAGATGGAACTAGCAAAAATAATGGGTGCCACCAGTTCAAAGAGGGCTAACTGACGGCACTTCCAGACACGGCATAAGGCTTAAACCTGCTGGCTGACACATCGTTCAACCGCACTCTGTAACGCATGCCCTCAGCTTCAGCTTTTTCCACCAAAACTTGACCGCTCCGATAAACCGCAGCTATGACATCGCCACGCTTATGGGGTACGAACAGCTCCCATACAGGGGACAGCGACCAGAGACGATTGGCCAACACATCCAAAAGTTGTTCCAAACCATAGCCTTTGGCAGCTGAAATCCTGACGCTGTCGTGGGCGGACAGCTTTCCGTCGGTGGGCAATAGCCCATCAACCAGCGCTCTTCCGTCAGCAGGCAGCATCCCGTTTGAAATAGACATTTTGCCTGAGCCAGAAACCTCCTCACTCAAGGTGTCGCATTTATTCCAGACCAGCAATTCAGGTTTGTCCTCTGCCCCAATCTGAACTAGCACTTCTCGCACAGCTGATATTTGCTCCTCGGGTTTGTCAGCTGTGGCATCCACTACGTGCAACAGCAAATCTGCATCAGTCACCACGCTCAGAGTTGATGTAAAAGCTTCGATCAAGGTGGGCGGCAGTTTGCGAATGAAACCCACTGTGTCGGCCAACAACAACTCCTCGCCACCAGGCAATACTAGCCGGCGAGTTGTAGCATCCAAGGTGGCAAACAGCTGATTCCGAACGACCGTATCAGAACCACAAAGCCTATTCAGCAAAGTGGATTTGCCCGCATTGGTATAGCCAACCAGCGATACTTTCCACAAGTCTGAGCGCTGCCGTCTCTTCGCCTGAGTAAAGCGATGTTGAGCAATCTCGTCCAGTTGTCGCTCCAAATGATGCATGCGGCGCTCAAGCCGCCGTCTGTCCACTTCAAGTTTGGTTTCACCTGGACCTCTGGTGCCAATGCCGCCAGCTTGTTGACTTAGACGGTACCCGAGGCCCTTCAAGCGGGGCAGCAAATAGCGCAATTGGGCTAGCTCAACTTGGGTTTTGCCTTCCATGCTGGCAGCGTTCTGGGCAAAAATATCCAGGATCACAGTTGTGCGGTCTATGGCAGAACGACCTAGCAGTCGCTCCAACGTCGCTTGTTGGGCTGGCGTCAATTCATCATCAAAGACAACCGTGTCAGCATCATACTTCTCAGCTATGGCTCTTATCTGGTCGACTTTGCCGCGTCCGATATAGGTAGAAGCATCAGGGGCATTGCGACGCTGAGTCACCCGTTCTACAACATCTGCTCCAGCGGTGTTGACCAGTCTGGCTAGTTCCTTCAGGGATGCTTCAGTTTCTTGTGGGGTAAACGGAGGCAACGTAACACCCACTAGTATGATTTTTTCGCGGAAGGTTCGCTCAATGAAAGCTCGGCTTTCACCGCCGAAATCTCCAAAGCCGCCCCTGTGTTCAGATGGCGCAGGGTGTTTGGATGGCGCAGAACTGGCACCACCAAAACTTGGCGTCATCTAGTTTTCCATATGCTCTACATAGGTCGTAAACAGCATTGGCTCACCTACAGTTACCGTGGCCGCACCCCCTGGCATCCAAACGGGCACATTGTCGGCTGTCAAGAGCCTCCAACTCTCACACAAGGCCACCACTGCCACCGCACCTGACCCGCAGGCTTCGGTCACGCCCACGCCACGTTCCCAAACCTTCATCTCAACCGAAGCCCCGTCTTCAGCTATTTGGAAACACTCCACGTTCACATCCCCGAAGCGCTGCATCACCAAATGCCCCACTTCCGTCATATCAATCACCTCCAAATTATCCACCTGCGCCACCACATGAGGATTGCCTACATCCAGAAAAGCGGCATGGTCAGAGATTTCCCGCACTGCTACGACAGCCCGTTCATTCACATCCGGGCGCCCAATGACCGGGGTGCCCATAGTTGTGGTGATATTGCTTGTTTCGCTTAGACCGTTGTCTACCGTTACCACACGATGCCCTGAATCGGTTTCCACATGGAGAACCAAATTCGACCTGTGGGTAATTCTGGCTACGGCTTGCCCGAGACAGCACAGACCGTTGCCGCTTGTCTCAGCACGCCCGCCATCAGCGTTGAACAGCAGCATGCGCACTGCGTCAGTGCCAATGACTCTGGAGTTGCCTCTGGAGAAATCAGACGTGCCGGCGCGCACCCTGTCGCTGTCGTTGTCCCAAGCCAAAACAAGCCCGTCAATGCCCTCTCCCCAGCCTTCCTTTTGCCTCATCTTCTGAAAGTGTTTAACAGCGTTGGGAGTTTCTCGGCTGTCAGACAGCAAGCACACTAAAAAGGCATTACCCAAGCTATCATGGCTGGACACGGCAAAGTGTATTCGTTGTCGTAATAGGCCCATAACTTAGCCACCTAAGTGTTGTAGTTAATTGAAATTCTAGCACACCAGACTGACACTACACGACACAGAACTCTCAAAAAGGCGCTTGGCGGAAATGGCGTTTGGCGGGCTGGACCAGTGGCAGACGGGACCAGTGGCAGACGGGACCAGTGGCAGACGGGGTCAGTGATGGACGGGATCAGTGGCTGGCGGGACCAGCACTCAATAATGCGGTAGTTGCCCAGCAACGGGGCACATCCCGCCCGAAAACAGGCTACACCTGCGAAAACAGAGCACTGCTGACTGCCTTCAGCATGTCTTGCCTCAGGCCATCGCCTTCGGAGAGATCTGCATCCAGCCAAGTGATGCGCGTGTCACGCCTGAACCACCGCAGTTGGCGTCGGCTGAATTTCCTGGTGCGAGACAAAGCCAGTTCCACAGCTTCCTCCAAAGTCAACTCGCCTCTGAAATAGCTGAACAGCTCTTTGTAGGCCAGGGCTTGCTGCGCTGTTTTGGAAAGACCACCTGGACGGTGATAAAGCCGCTCGGCTTCACCCACCAGCCCAGCTGCCAACTGTCGCTCAAAGCGTTTCGCAATTCGCTCATTCAGCAAGGGGCGTGGCGGTCTGAGCCCAACCTGGCGAAAATTAGTCGGCGGATAGACCGCCAGCCCTGCTCCAAAAGCTGAAAACGGCTTGCCGCTGCCCAGCGTGACTTCAAGCGCCCGCAAAATGCGACGGCGGTTGGCGGGTTCCATGCGGCCAGCTGCCACAGGGTCTAGTTCACACAGTTGGCTGTATAACTGCTCGGTTGAGTTGTCGGCATCCAAGTCCTGGCGCACCTGCGGAAATTGCCCTGGTATGTCGATGTCATCCACCACTGCTCTGATATACAAGCCCGCGCCGCCCACAATCAATGCCTGCGCCCCGCGCGATGCTATGTTTTCCAGCGCCGCGCAAGCGTCAGTTTGATACCGCCTGACCGTGTATTCTTCGTCAGGGCTGACTAGGTCTAGGCACCAATGGGGAATTTCAGCTCTGTCGGCAGCTGACGGCTTGGCAGTGCCTATGTCCATTTCCCGATAGACACCCATGGAATCGGCCGAGATTATCTCTATGGCTTGGCCGTCTGGAGTTCCGGCTCTGGCTAGCTCCATTGCCAGAGCGGACTTGCCGCTGGCCGTTGGACCAAGCAGAACTAAAGGTTTCAACTCAATTTCATATGCCTAAGCCTTCATATGCCTAAGCCCGCAAACCAATCCAAATGCTCAAATGCCCAGCATCCCCAAAACCTTGCTAGGCACTGGCAACTACAGGAATTCTTCGGCGACGAGTTGGCGTCCCGATAATCTCTGTCAACTCCCCGCGAAGATAATGTGCTGAAGCTTCAGTGACCAAGGCTTGAGCATAGCTCCCCGGTTGAAGGAAGACATCCTCTCGTAGATGCACCAACTTGTTCTGAGAAGTGCGGCTGGAAAGCACGTCAGGGTCGCGCTTGGACACTCCCTCTATGACGACCTCCTCCAGCTTGCCAACTCGTCCCCGATGGCGTGCTCTAGCCGACCGCTCAACCACAACTCTGAGCCGTTCGTATCTTTCACCAACCACCTCAGGGGCGACGAAATCTTGGGTCATCTTGGCTGCTTGCGTGCCTTGCCTGGGAGAGAATACGAAGGTGAAGGCGCTGTCAAACTCGGCTTCCGCAGCAACCTCCAAAGTCCGTTCAAAATCATCTTCCGTTTCACCCGGAAAACCAACGATAATATCGGTTGTCACCGCCAAGTCATCAATCACAGACCTTGCCTGTGCCAGCCGGCTTAGATATCGCTCAGCCGTGTATCCCCGGCGCATGGCTGCCAACACCTTATCGCTTCCCGACTGGAGCGGGAAATGAAGATGGTTGCAGACTTCATCTACCTCCGCCATCGCCTCAAAGGTCTCGGGGCGCATATCTTTGGGATGCGGACTGGTGAAACGCACCCGTCGGATACCATCAACGGCGGCAACTTCTCTCAACAACTCAGCAAATAAAGGCTTGACGCGCGCTTGCTCCCCTTGTTTGCGCCGCTGCAGCTGCAAATCTCGCCCATATGAGTTGACATTTTGACCCAGCAGGGTGATTTCGCTGACGCCTTGTCTGGCCAAGGCGATTACTTCTGCCTTGATGTCTTCCAAGGGACGGCTCATCTCCGGGCCGCGCACCGACGGCACGATGCAAAAGGCGCAACTGTTGTCGCAGCCAATCTGGATGGTAACCCAAGCTGCCCAGTCGCTCTCCCGGCGAGTCGGCAAGGCTGACGGGAAAGCCTCATTGTCCTCTACCGCTGCTTCTTCCAGAATTTCCACAACCGGCCCAAATGAACGGGCGTGATTCAGCAACTCCGCCGCCCGGTGGACATTGTGGGTTCCAAACACCACATCCACGTGCGCTGCCTTGGCGCGAATCAAGTCCCGATCCTTTTGCGCTAGACATCCTGCCACAGCAATCTGCATACTGGGCTTAGCTTCTTTGAGTTGCTTGAGTTGGCCAAGATGCCCGTAAAGTTTGTTATCGGCGTTTTCGCGGATGCAACAAGTGTTCAACACGACCACATCAGCGTCCTCTGGACACTCCGCCCGCTGCATGCCATCGGCTTCCATTAGTCCAGCAATGCGCTCTGAGTCGTGTTCGTTCATCTGGCAGCCGAAGGTGCGCAGAAAATATTGGCGCTGGTTGGGGGTTGACATGTTGGTTCTTCGTGGCTGGATTTTAAGCGGGCGAGACTGACGATGAAACGACCGGGTTGCGCAAAGCTATCGTGCCTCCCAACACAATTTCATCACTTTTATCATAGAAGACAACACTTTGCCCTGGAGCGATTCTAGGCTGCGGTGTCTCCCAACAAATCTGCCAACCAAGGGAAGTCTGCTGCGCTGCGTCTTCATCAGAATGACATGCATCTAGAGCCGCGCCGTCTGCATTCAAACCTAAATCATTTTGTCTTACCCAACCCAAAGCTGATTTCCCATGGGCTCTGAACTGCACTCTCAGCCTCTCCGCCACGGGGCCGGCTATCCAGTCAACCTGTGCTATGGGCTGAGTCGCACAGAGCAATTCGTCTTTGGCGCCCACGGTTACAACAGCACGACCAGCGTCGACATCAACTGCATACAACGCTTCAGGTTGCCCCGACAAACCAAGGTTTTTACGTTGTCCGATGGTAACCAGCTCAACCGCTTCCACTTGCCCTAGTTCTTGGTCGTCCACAGAAACCACCTTGCCAGCGGTGAACGGCATTCTGGGCGTCAGGAACCGTTCCCTCCCCTGCGCCTTGGTGATGAAACACACATCTTGGCTGTCAGGCTTATCCGCTGTGCGAATGCCCAGTTGCCTAGCCAACTCACGCACCTGTGCTTTGGTGAGATTACCCACAGGGAAAATCAGCCTATCTAGCTGCTCTTGGCCGAGCATCCACAACACATACGACTGATCCTTGTCCCTGTCAACCCCCCGCTTGAGGCGCAATTCCCCTGAGACAGTGCGGGCGAGCCTGGCGTGGTGCCCAGTGGCAACTAAGTCAAAATTCAATGCTTCGGCCCGCCGCAACAGCTTGTCAAACTTGATGTGGCGGTTGCACTCCACACAGGGGTTGGGAGTTCGGCCCGCCTGATGTTCCTCAACATAGGGGTTGACTACCTTGTCTTGAAATTCGTCTCCGAAGTTGAAGACATGGTGCTCCACTCCCAAGTGGTCGGCAACTCGTCTGGCATCATCCACATCTGAAACCGAGCAGCAACCGGTGTCCGACTCCCCACCCCACAACTTGAGAGTAACAGCCGTGACGTCATAGCCTTGCTGTTGCAATAGAGCCGCAGCCACCGAGGAATCCACCCCGCCGGACATGGCAACCAACACTTTGGGTTTGGACGGTGCGGGTGCCATCTAAGCTGCTGCCTTTCGCAGTTGCCCAACTGCGGGGGGGATAGCGCGACAAGCCAAGTCAATCTCAGCTTGGGTAGTGCAAGTACCCAGCGACAATCGCAACGAACCTTTGGCCAACTCGCGGCTTATGCCCATGGCTGCCAAGACATGAGACGGCTCAAAAGCTCCGCTGGCGCAGGATGAGGCAGCCGAAGCATACACACCTTCGCGCTCCAGCAAAAACAACAATGCCTCACTCTCCACCCCAGCAAAACAAAGATGGCAAGAGCCAGCAATCTTATGACTGCGGTCAGTGCCGGCAGCGGTCTCCACAACTCCGGTTTCCACAACATTGGGAACTACAGCCTTCAGATGATCAGACAGTTGATCGCGCAAAAGCGACACTCGCTGGGCATTGACAACTCTATGGCTGACAGCTATTTCAGCAGCAGCAGCCAACCCAACTATAGCTGCCACATTATGCGTCCCGGCTCGGCGCTCGCGTTCTTGCCCGCCCCCAAAAATCAGAGGCCTAAAATCAACCCCTCGGCGGGCAATGAGCGCTCCCGCACCCTTGGGCCCTCTGAACTTGTGGGCGGTCAAGGAGATCATATGGGCCGACTTGGCATGTTCCGCCACGTCCAGCCAGCTCACAGCCTGGACGGCATCTGTGTGGAAGACCGCTTGGGGAGCACGCTCAGCCAACAGTTCAGCAATCTCTGCTAAAGGCTGAATAACGCCTGTTTCGTTGTTTACCAGCATGACCGAAACCAATTTTGTTTTTTTACCGATCACCTGGCTCAACTCTTCCAGGTTGATGATGCCCTTGGAGTCAACCCCCACAGTTGTGCCACCTAAACGTTCTACAGGCGCCAACACCCCAGGATGTTCTATAGCAGAACAAACTATCTCTGCTCCGCCAACGCTCGCAGCCATCCCAACCCTGTCGGCATCGCCAGCCCGACCAGTGCTCACAAGCCTGTCAGCCTGACCCGCTTTCGCAACTCCGCCAGCCTGACCCGCACCAGCAATTCCAAAAACAGCTAGGTTGTCAGCTTCGGTCGCGCCACTGCAGAAAACCACCTCGCCCGGCTCGGCCCAGAAGAGCTCTGCTATTTTGTCGCGCGCATCGTTGACAGCTCGCATAGCATCACGAGCCATCCAATGGGCGCCTGAAGGATTGGCAAACCGCTCATCAAAAAACGGCTGCATTGCCTCCAGTGCCTCAGGGCACAAGGGGGTGGTTGCGGCGTGGTCTAGGTAGGCGCAATCCGGATTTTGGGTCACAGGATTCGGTGTGAGGTCTGCTGCTAGGAGGTGTTCATGTTCTTCAACAACGGAAGGTTGAGCCTGTCGCGCCTCGACCTTTTGATTTCAGCAAAACCAGGCCAACCCGTGAGCGTCAACACGGCATCCCACAGCTTCAAGGCTTCAGCACCCTGTGGCACGTCGGAGATCACTGGGCCAAAAAATGAGGGGCCATCGGGAGGTTGATAGGTAATGATGGGCGTGCCGACGTCTTTACCGGTGCGCGAAAGGGCCGACTCGGTTTCCGCCAGCAACTCTTCATCCAAACTGGAGTCAACAGCAGCTGCAGAGAACTCCGTAGGCAATCCTGCTTTTTCAAGTACGGCTTCCAGATGCTCTGGCGTCGCGATTTCCGACATTACCTCAGCAGAAATACCTGCGTCTTGCGGCGCCGGGCGATTCCAAATTGACTCGCCGTAAGCCGTATAGAGGGCGTCCAGCGGCTCCGGGCCCAACTTTCTTCGCACTGCCACAGCTACTCGCAACATAGCCAACCCCTTGTTGTGAAGCTTTTCATAGTCGGGGGGAAAGTCCTCGTCATAGTTCTTGGAAGCGTTGAGCAGGGTCAAGCTGATCAAGCGCCAGTTCACCCTGAAGTCCTTCTGCGCAGCTACATTTTGCACCCACCTGGATGTCACCCAAGCAAATGGTCAGATGGGGTCCCAGAAAAACTCTATGTCATAGGTGTTGGCGGAAGTGTTGGCACTGTCGGCGGCACTAGGGGCGATAGCGGTGCCAGTGCTGCCGGCGGTGCCGAGGGCAGTAACGCCAGTGCTGCCGGCTGCGCCAGTGCCATTGACGCCAGTGCCATTGGCTGGGCTATTTTGAGACATGTTGACTGCTCCTTGCTCCTCAGGAGAGCTGCTTAACTCCCCTATCTTCAGATTAGCTAAAATAACCTTTAATGCGCATCAAAGTTGGTGTGAAAATCGCTGCCTTGCCCTCCGATGTGTGGGAACAAATTCAGGACATATCCTCCCATACTCAATGGATGCGTGATGCTGAATCAATTCAATTCCTAGGACATCAACAACAGGGCATTGGGGCTAGATTTGCCTGTAAAACTAAGGTTGGCCCTTTTGTCCTAAACGATGTCATGGAGGTGACTGAATGGTCTCCCGGCCATAAACTCGGCGTAAGGCATACCGGCTTGGTCAGCGGCGAGGGTGTCTTTGGGTTGTCAAAGCAACCTGATGGCACTGTCTATTTTGAGTGGAAAGAAGTCTTGAGATTTCCATGGAAATTGGGTGGGGTTGTTGGGGAGGTTGTGGCCAAACCTGTCTTGCTGGCCATCTGGAAGGGCAACCTAAAACGTCTCAAGGAGTTGGTGGAGCAAAACTCGTAGGGCAACTTCACCGGCAACCCCGCCTGTGCCCAACACGCTAACCTCTCAGGGGCTATCTCCTTACCACTTCCGCGCCCAAGGCATTCAGTTTGCCAGCAAAGTCTTCATAACCTCGGTCGATGTGCTGGGCGCCGTGCACTTCGGTTATTCCCTCCGCACCTAAACCAGCCGCCAGCAAAGCTGCCGCCGCCCTGATGTCATGGCCTTGAACCGGTGCTCCCGACAGTCGCTCTTTGCCCCGCACTATGACGTGTTGTCCTTCATAGCGAATGTCCGCCCCCATTCGCACCAGCTCATCCACATATCGGAAACGACCAGCAAACAGATTCTCCGTCACAATTCCGACTCCGTCCGCATGTGCCAGCAGCGCCACCAACAAGGGCTTCATGTCGGTGGGCACCCCGGGGTATGGCAGAGTGGAGACATCCACCGCTCGCAATCGGCGGTCGCACATAGCCCAAAGTCCGTTCGAACTGGGCGAAATCCGCATTTCCATCTCTCCCAGCTTGCGCACCACCATGTCCAAGTGGCTGTGGCGGGCATTGCGCAGCAAAATCTCTCCCCCTGCTATTCCAAGGGCAGCCAAAAATGTGCTCACTTCTATGCGGTCGGGGATAACTGCTCGCTCCACGGGCCATAGCTCATCGGTGCCCTCCACAACTAGCGTGGAAGTTCCCACACCTGAGACCGTGGCACCCATCTGCGCCAGACAAGATGCTAAATCGGCAATCTCAGGCTCTCGCGCAGCATTTTCAATAACCGTCACCCCTTTAGCTCTGACGGCTGCCATCAGGATGTTCTCAGTAGCGCCCACACTAGGGAACTCCAACACCAGTCGTGTGCCCGTCAGATGGCTGGCTTTAGCTGAAATGATGCCGTGTTCAACGGTGATTTCGGCACCGAGTTCTTCCAGGGCTTTTAGATGCATGTCCACCGGGCGGGGGCCAAAATCGTCACCGCCAGGGAGAGCGACTTCTGCTTCGGCGCACCTAGCCAGCAGCGGGCCTAGCAAAGATATGGAAGCTCTCAGTTTGGTTACCAAATCATACGGGGCAACCGGCGTGATTTCGGAGGGGGTGTCAATGGTGAGCTCATTTAGACCAGACCAAGTAACCTCACAGCCAATCTCTGCCAGCAGTTCTGCCATGTATCTGACATCGGTAATCCGGGGAACGTTGGAGATAATGAACCGTCCCGTGGCCAGCGTGGTGGCAGCCATGATCTTCAACACGCTGTTTTTGGCGCCACTGATTAACACTTCCCCCTCCAGGCGGCCGCCGGGATGCACCTCCAAGATTTGCGTGTCAAGGAATTGGGGGGCGTATTGTGGGCTGGCGTATTGCGGGCTTGAGGCGGTTACTTCAGGTGGTGTATCGGAGATAGTCAAGGGTTGGGAACTCCAAAATCTTATTTCAACGTCTAACTACCAATAGATTAGTTGCTTGCTGCCCAATAACCAATATTGCCAGTCAGTCCTAGCAAAATAGACTAGATAGTTTCAACGCTTAGACAACAATGTAATGCCTAAATAATGCCGAAAAAAATCGTCCAGCACCTAGTTGATGTTGATGCAACGGAATTAGCCGTTCTATGCTCTCCAAGAGACGATTTTATGGTCAAAGAGAAGCTTTGGCAGCCTGCGTCGCCGGGTCTAAGCCAGGACGCTGACCAGGAGCGTGGGCATGACGGGCACAGGCGTCAAAACAGCGAGCAAACTCTGCGTTTCGCCTTGATTGAAGGAGCTTTCACTCATTATCAGCGCACTCTCGAAATTTCTCCACAAGGCGTCCAAACCTACCGGGTAACTGAAACTACTTCTTTCCGTCTGTCCGTTCCATTCTGGGCGCCAGCGCTCAACTTTTTGGTCAGACACGAACTGCGACAGCCCCGCACTGCCGACTCGCCCAGACTCCCCTGGTGGCTGCCCGCTGAAAGACTGAACGCCCGCAGCGGTCATGTCTTGGGAGTGCTGTGTTTGATGTCGTTCTTTACTGGATATTTGGGAACCCTGCTCGGTCAGACCTTGACGTTTGTTTCAGATACTTTCGGCGCCGACAAAGGCACTCAAGGCATCGTGCTCTCTATAGTTCGGGTAGGGGCACTGCTGTCTTTGGCAGTTGCTTTGCTGGCCGACCGCCACGGACGTAAATTCCTGCTTCGCATAGCACTGCCCGGAGCTTTCGTATTGACAGCACTGGGGGCTTTGTCTTTCGGCATTTGGTCTTTTGCTGGAGCGCAAACGCTGGCAAGAGGGCTTACAACCGCAGTAGCTGTGCTGATTGGAATTGTGGCTGCCGAAGAAATGCCTGCCGGGGCTAGGGCCTATGCCGCTTCGGTGTTGTCTATGTCTGCTGCGCTGGGGGCTGGGGTGATGGTCATACTGCTTCCCTTGGCCGATACCAACGAGCAGGCTTGGAGAATCCTGTTTGTCATTCCACTTTTGGCTCTGCCGGCTTTGGTGTGGTTGTTGCAGAAGCTGCCTGAGACCTGGCGATTTGAGCTGACTCAGAAGTCGTTGGGGGCTGAAGCCGGTTCAGCGAGCCTCGCCCCGTCGGAGCGGAATCTGCCTGCGCCGGAACACAGCCCCGCCCCGCCCGAAAAGCAGCGTTTGCTATTACTGGGCAGCGCACTGTTTTTGTTTTTGCTTTTTGTCACACCCGCATCACAATTCCTCAACGAATTCCTCCGAGACGAGCGGGGGTTTTCAGGAGCCAAAATCACAGCCTTCCAACTGCTCTCCAATACCCCGGCTGGCATCAGCCTCTATCTAGCCGGCCGCTGGTCTGACATTCGCGGGCGCAGGCACATCGCCATGCTGGCTCTTGTGGGCATGACTGCCTTTACCGTGATGCGGTATGCCTCCGCAGGGTGGACTATGTGGGGCTGGAGTCTGGGGAGCAGTATTTTTGCTGCAGCTGTGGTGCCCACGCTTGGAGTTTATGGCCCTGAACTTTTCAGCACCGCCCGCCGAGCCAGCTCCAACGGAACCCTTACTGTCATCGGAGTGTGCGGCAGTGCTCTGGGGGTGTTGGCAGTGGGGCATTTTACGGAGCACTGGGTGAGTTTTCGCACCACTTTCGCCATCTTGAGCTTTGCGCCGCTGTTGGTGGTCTTGCTGCTGCTATTTGCCTTCCCTGAAACTGCGCGCCAAGAATTAGAAGCTCTAAATCCGTCCGACAAGCCGTCACCAGAGCTTGCCGGCCCCGCAGATGCCGACATGGGCGACAACGACAACACAGCCACGCCTCGTCCCAGCACGGCCACCTCTAATTCCGACACAGCTACATCCCCTCCTGACACGACCACCTCCGAAAATCTCTAATCTTTAACTATGAGCATCCCAACCAAACCATTTGCCCCGTCCGACATTTTGCTCACTAATAAGGTGGCCGTCATAACCGGTGGTGGGGGTGGCATCGGCCAAGGCATTGCCCTGGCTTTTGCTCGTTTCGGAGCAGACGTGGTGATTGCCGACAAAAACCCCGAAGCTGGTGAGTCAACCGCTGCCGAAGTTGAAAAGCTGGGCCGCCGCGGCGTTTCAATCACAACAGACGTCAGGGATTTTGAGCAAGTTCAAACCATGGTGGATACCGCCGTCAAGGAGTTGGGACGAATTGACATCTTGGTGAACAACGCTGGCGGCACACGTATGTCTGCCTTCTTGGAGTTGGGCGAACAGGGTTGGGACCGCCATATTGATCTGAACTTCAAAGGTCTTTTCGGCCCCACTGATGCTGTGGCAAAAGTGATGATTGCCCAAGGCGAAGGCGGCATCATCATAAATGTGTCCAGCATTGAAGGCACACGCGCTGCCCCGCTGTTTTCGGTTTACGCAGCCTGCAAAGCTGGAATGTTGAATTTCACCCGTTCTATGGCGTTGGAGCTGGCCGACCACAATATCCGAGTCAATGCCATAACTCCAGATGTGGTTGACAGCCCGCATTTGAAACTCTTTGACAAGCACTACAGCTATCTGAGCGGCGGGGAAGAAGGCAGGCGCCGAGCCGTCCCCCTGAGCCGAGCCTGCAGCGTGGACGAAATAGCTGCGCCGTGTGTCTTTCTGGCTTCTGAAATGGGCCGCTACATCACCGGGGTTACCTTGCCTATAGATGGCGGCACCCACGCCAGCTCGGGCTGGGTCAGAGACCCGCAAGGTCGATGGACTCTGTTTCCCACCTGAACTCAAAATCTTGAATCATGTTGACCAAACTCACAATCCGCAACTTCAAGAACCTAGCTGATGTTGAAATCGAACTTGCTCAGCAAGTTGTCTTTGTCGGCCCTAACAACTCAGGCAAAACTAGCGCTCTGCAGGCTCTGACTCTTTGGGACATTGGAGCAAAACGCTGGTTGGAAAAGAAGGGCAACTGGCAAAAAAGCAGAAAGCAACCCAAAAAACGACCAGGGATAACCATTAACAGGCGAGATTTGGTTTTTCTTCCTGTGCCTGCCACAAAATTGCTCTGGCATGGACTGCGCGTAAGTGGAAACAATATCGAGATGGAAGTGGAGGGCACTGAGAACGATAAAGTTTGGAGTTGTGGCTTAGAATTCTACTATGCCAATTCAGAATCTTTTTACTGCCGGCCACTAAAAGATAGCAATGGCAATTTTCGTGAAGTGCCTAGAGAAGCCGGGGCTATAAAGGTCACCTATTTGCCACCAATGTCTGGTCTTTCTTCCAATGAGCCATTGCTTCAATCTGGCACTATTAACACACTACTAGGCCAAGGACAAACAGCAGAAGTCTTGAGAAATTTATGTTATAGCGTTTATCAAAATGAAAACGATAAGTGGAATCAACTAGTTAAATTAATGCAAAAACTGTTTGGAATCAGGCTTTCTCCTCCAAACTATTTGCCTGGTTCCGGGGAAATTACAATTGAGTATGAAGATAACGACGGAACTAAATTAGACATATCTTCTAGCGGACGTGGGCAGCAGCAGACAATGTTACTTTTGGCGCACATGATGGCAAATCCAGGTTGTATTTTATTGTTGGACGAACCGGATGCCCACCTTGAAATCCTACGCCAAAAGGGGATTTACGACTTGATAAGAGATATCGCATCCGATACTAATTGTCAGGTAGTTGTTGCCAGCCACTCTGAGTTGATTTTAAACGAAGCCACAGCGAAGGACACCCTAATTGCTTTTGTCGGCAAGCCCCATAGAATAGATGATCGGGGTAGCCAAGTTTTGAAGTCTCTTAAGGAATTTGGATTCGAACACTATCTTAACGCTGAAACTACAGGTTGGGTGCTCTATGTAGAGGGCTCAACCGACCTGTCAATCCTACGTCAATTAGCAACAAAATTGGGACACCCTGCTGCTGAATCGTTAATGAAGCCATTTTCATACGAGGTAGGCAATCATCCACTTGATGCTAAAAATCATTTCTACGCCTTGAAAGAGGCAAAGCAAGACCTTGTCGGCATAGCTATATTTGACAGTGATGCGAAAAATTATGAATCAGAAGATGACCTTGTTTTTCTCAAATGGCGTCAAAGAGAAAATGAAAATTATCTTTGTAACAGAAAAATTCTATTGAATTTTGCAAAGCAAATTGGCCTAGAGCTAACCTGGGGAGTCACAGAAAAAGGCGATACTCTGCCAGTAGGCTCAACTTGGGTAGATACAATGTCAGAATCTATTGATGAACTTGAGCAAGCTTTACGTGTAACTGGTGAAGAGCCTTGGAGCAATGACATCAAGGCAAGCGATCAATTCCTAAAACCGCTTTTTGAGAATTTTTTCAAGAAATTGGAATTGCCCAATACCATGCTAAAGACTAACTTTCACCGCATAGCTGAATGTATGGAACCTGATGACATTGATGCTGAAATTATTGAAAAACTAGATGCAATAGCCAAAATTGCAGAACAGGCAGCACCAAGGACATCGTAGTCTCAACTCTTAAGCTAGACTCTTGGAGACCTAAGGGAATTTAACCCGGTCTAGCTGCTGGGGAATTTGCTAACTTCGGCTAGTTTTTCAGGAAATATAGCATGATGCTGAAGCGCAAGCTCATCTTTTGTGCTATGGCTCTTGCCAATTTGGTATTCCCAGACGTTCGTCCTGCGTCCCATCTTGGAATAACCAGCGCGCTTGACCTCCGCTAGTTGCCCATTAACCATTCTCTTAACCCCTTTGCCTTCATGCCTGCCTCACTTGCTATGCTGCTGTCCAATAGCCTTCTCGATATTGCCCTTCCCGCCATATTAAAGACACTATGTGGGGGTCTGACATTTAGGCAGATTTAGGTCTAACTGGTGAGGATTTTGCGGGCTTGGGCAAGGTTGGCGATTCGTTTGGGGGCGCTTTTGGCGTTCCCGCCCTTGTCGGGGTGGGCTAGCTTCAGCAGTTGGCGGTAGCGATTTTCAATTTGCTTGAGCGTCAGACTATCGGAGTCATCTTCAGTGAACTCCAGCACATCCATCGCCCAATTCCAGCCAGCGTTACGCTCATCCCCAAAAACGCCTCCTTCGGGTGGCAGGCACAACATCAGATGAAACAGCAGCTCATCTCTGGTGGCCAACTTTGAGCGGTGCGT
>JAPYNY010000021.1 GCA_028283145.1 Candidatus Hopanoidivorans cymbastelae | reverse complement strand
CCCAAAAATGGTATCCAAGGCAACCTTCAGGTAGTGGGATGCTGTGGGGTCGCAATGGAGGTATAAGCTTCCAGTTGGCTTGAGAATCCTGTGGAATTCGGCCAGCCGCTCTGCCAGGTATGAGATATAAGCCAGCATTGGGCTATTTCCAAGAATTTGATGCAGGCCTGCAATCAAATCGCGAGCAGGGTGTCGAGCCGCTTTTTTCAGGTTTGCTACCCTCTCGATGGCTGCCTCGTCCCACTTCCACGTGTCGGTAAAAGCCTTGGCTTGGCTGGTGTGCTCGCTGTTCCCATTCTCGCTGATGTCGTTGTCGTCCTTTTCCTTAAAGGTGATGTTGTAGTCTTCCTTGGAGTTGAACGGCGGGTCAAGATAGATGAGGTCAACGAATTCATCCGGCCACTCCTTGACGATGTCAAGGCAGTCTCCGTAGTGCAAGCTGTTTTCTGGGGGTTGTTTTGGGCTTGTGCGGTCGGCCATGCAGAAATTCTACATAAGGGTGTTGCTGAGTGTATAGTTGCAACAGGTAACATTCAGTCAACCAGGAGGAAAAAATGACCAACCCAATGAGCTATGCAGGCAAGCGCGTTGTTGTGACGGGGTGCTATTCAGGCGTGGGAGAGGCCTTGGTGCATCTGCTCTCAGACTTGGGGGCCGATGAGATTATCGGGCTTGACATTAAAGAGCCGACATGCCCTATCACCCGCTATATCCACTGCGATATGGGCGATCCCGATGCCATAGACGCAGCTGCCGCCGAGATTGGCGGGCCGGTGCACGTGCTTTTCAACAATGCGGGCATCGCTGCCAACTTGGGAGCCATCAACGTAATGAAGGTGAACGTCTTCGGGCTTGTCAGGCTGACGCAAGCCCTGAGCGACCACATTCCGCAAGGGGGTGCGATCATCAACACTGCTTCCATCGCGGGGATGAACTGGCCTGCCCACCAAGAAGAGATCATGGAACTGCTCTCAATTGACGATTGGGACAAGCAGGTTGCCTGGGCTGAGGAAAAGCCTGAGATTGTGGCTGACGGCTATATGTTTTCCAAGGAGTGCGTGCAGATTCTCACCATGCTGCGCGCCAAGGACTTGATCAAGAAAAAAGTCCGCATCGCCAGTGCCTGCCCGGCACCCATTGACACCCCGCTTTTGCCAGATTTCAGAGAGACCATGGGCGAGGCCATGATTGACTGGACAGCCCATGAAGCCACAGGCGAGTACGTGCAGCCTAGTGAAGTGGCCAACTTGCTGGCTTACTTGGGCAGCGACGCAGCCAGCTATATCAGCGGCACCAACGTCAACATTGACGGCGGCTTCCAAGGCGGCGTGATTACTGGACAGATTGACTTTTCAACAATGCCGGCCGCATAGGCGGGGGGGGGGCTTGCGGAGCAAGGCCAGAACCAGAAGAGGGGTGCAAGCCCGGAAGGGGGGGGCGTGAGCCAGCGCAAGCTTGGAAGGGTGCCAAAAACCGGCTAAACCCCCGGCCCGGAGGCACGCCTAAAACCCACCTAGGAGTCTTGCTGGCCCCAGAGTTCGTTGCGTAAAGCTACCCGCAAAGTCTTGCCCGTAGGGTCGCGTGGGATAGCAGAGCGAGTGAGAATTTTCCGGGGGCGTTTGTAGCCGGCTATATTTTGCTGGCAGGTGCGCTCAACTTCGGCCAGCACCTCTTGCGGGTCGCACCCCTCTTGGATCACCACAAAAGCCACTGGTTGTTCGCCTCTGTCGGGGTCGGGGCCGCCAGCAACGCAAACATCTGCCACGCCTGGAACTTCAAACAGCACTGCTTCAATCTCGGCCGGATAGATATTGACACCCGCGGCCACTATCAGCTCGGCTGTGCGCCCGGAGACGAACAGATAGCCATCCTCGTCCAGATAGCCTATGTCGCCCACTGTAAAAGAGTCATCAGTTCGGTAGGCACGCTCAGTTTTGGCTGCTTCCTTCAGATAGCGGAAGTAGCGACCCTCAGGGCGAGTGAAGAAAATTTCCCCCTCCTGATGAGGCCCTAGATCGTTACCAGTTTTATCCACGATGTGAACCTTCAGTTCGCCGATGGGAAGCCCCACAGTGCCTGGACGTTCCAACCATTGCTGTGAGGTAGCCAGCGTCATGCCGCCCTCGGTAAAGCCGTAGTATTCAGTGAAAATCGGCCCCCACCAGCCGATCATCTGACGTTTCAACTCAATCTGGCAAGCCTCGCCGCCGTGAATGACCACCTCCAGACCAGACGCATCAATGGCTTGGCGTTGCTGCGGGGGCAGTGCCAACAACTGACGGAACATAGTCGGCACCATGATCGTAGCGGTCACGCCTTCGGCCAGCCAATTGGCGAACAGCGCAGGATTCCAGCGCGAGACAATGCGCATCGGCGCACCGCCGCACAATGCTCCGAAACCAAAGGTCATTGGAGCTCCGTGAAACATCTGTGAGACCATCAGATGCAACCCGTTGCGGGGCAGTCCGATACCCTTAGCCCCCAAAGCGTTGCTACGGGACCACTCCTCAAAGGTCGAATCGGCATCCACCACACGCTCTACTCCCTTGGGAGCACCGGTCGTGCCGGAGGTATAGGGAATGCGATAGCCCTTGCGACCTGCCTCGATAGGGGTCGGGTCTTGGGCGTCCAGCCAAGCTGCGAAATCATCATCCACGTCAATCACCGGCAGCCCGGCGGTTTGAGCGGCTTCGCGGGCAGCGTCAATATCGGTTATGACAGCTTGGGAATTCGCGTCTTGAAAAAGATAGCCCATCTCGGCAGGTGTCCAGTTGCATTTCACAGGTGTCTGGGTGAATCCGCCTCGCAAAGTGGCGATGTAGCTCTCCAGAAATTCAATTCGGTTGGACACCACGATGGCAACATGGCAGCGCGGCCCCACTCCTAGAGCTTCTAGGCCTCGCGCCAAGGCATGTGTCCGGCGGTCGAGTTGCTCCCAGCTCTGGCGACGGAAGTCGTCTATGACGGCGATGTCGGAGGCTTCACGCCCGACAAGCTCATGGAGCAGGGTTGGTTGTGTGCGGCTCATGGCTGATGTGGCGGTAGCTTAAGGGGACGGGGCAGTCTCAGTGGCCGGGGCAAAGGCAAACCGGGCCTTCAGGAGACAACCTTGGAGCGTAGCTGGGCCAGTTTTTCAGAGCTCACTTCAATAAACAGACCTTGAGCCCGAACCGTCATCACGTCCCCACAGCGGGCCAAGCCTTTGGTGATAATCTTGGAACCCGACTTGGAAGCCACTTGAGCTTCAAAAGTGATGGGGACATTCAGCGGTGTGGGCTTGTGGTAGTGAATGGTAAGCCGACCGGTCGGCCCAGCTGCTCCCGTCATCATGTTGGCAATGTTGAAGACTTGGTCAAAAGCTGCTGCCAGCACAGCTCCGTGAACGCATCCTGGAGGGCCTTCATAGGGATGGGTGAATTCGGCATAGCAGTAGGCCACTGGGTCTTTCCATTCGGTGCGTAGCGGCAACGCCAAGGGATTATAAGGCCCCAGCACATAGTCGTATTGGAATAGGTCGCGCGGGTTATTTGGCGGCCCGGCTGAGCGGTTAGTGGCATAGCGGTCGTAGTTGGGGTGGATGTGAGCCTCCAGCCGTTCAGCAATATCGGCCAACTCCTGGGCGAATTGAGCCGTTTGTTCGGCTGGGGCAGAGTTGGCGTTAGTAGCGGCAATCAGGCGCCTGACCGAATCAGCCAGCGCCCTCAGCTCCCGCTCTCGCCCGACAATATTGGGGTGGCTGCTGGGATGGAACGGCCCGCCAGGTTGGTTGACGTCGGGGGACTGGCAGATTTCGGCTGCTACGCCCTTTGCGGGCTTTGCGGGGGGAGTGACGTCCGCCACAGATGTTTGTTGGGGTTTTTTGTGGGGGTTGGCTGGTGTGCTAGCGGCGGGTGAAGGCTGGACTGGGAGAAGGAGGCATATCCTCCAGCGGAACTGCAATTTCTTCCACTGTGGGGCCGCTGGTTGCAGCTAAAGGCTCTAAGGCTTCAAGGTCGAAATCATACACCCTGGCTTGATTTTCAGACAAGATCATACGCAGTTTTTCAGCCGGGGCATTGCAGAAGGCATTGCGCAGAGCTTCACGGGTGTAGGGATAGCAGCCCTCATGGTGGGGGTAGTCTGAGCCCCACATCACCTTGTCCCAGCCGACTGCATCCACGGCGGCCGCTTCGCTGGGGCTGGGAAAGCTGGCGCCCACCCAGCAGTTGCGCTGAAAATAGAAGCTGGGGCTTTCCGCCAGCACAGCATCTTTTGAAAAGCCAAGCTCGCCCACTCGGCCTGATTTCATCTGGGTGTGATAGGCGTCCAGGCGCCCCAGAGTTTCAGGAATCCATGCCAGCCCTTGTTCGGTAACGATGAATTTCAGCCGGGGGAAGCGCTCAAACACGCCTGCCAAGATCAAATGCACCAGCGCACGGTGCGAATAAAAAGGCGTTTCAGTCAGCAACAGCATCATGGCAATTCGGTGTTTGTGATAGTTCGGGTTGCCGCTGCCTGAATGGTGGGTGATAGGCACTTCCAGTTCTTGGCAGAGTTCCCAAATCGGGTCGTAAGTCTCAGAGTAGTGCGGGGCTATGCCTGAGTCAGGGGGCACGCCCGGCAGCAAGACACCACCACGCAAGTTGTTTTCCTTGATCCAGCGGATGTCTTTCAGTGCCTCGTCAACATCGTTCAAGAAAATCTGCCCAATCCCGGCGCGACGCTCGGGATGTTCAGCGCACCAATCAACTAGCCAGCGATTATGAGCTCGGATGCCAGCCAGGCGCCGCTGGAAGTCATCCTTGCTGGGCGGGGGAGCGATCAGAGCCCCTGTGGGGAAGAAAGGCGGCACAGTGTTGGGGAAGACAATTTCAGCTACCACCCCGTCGGCATCCATTTCGCTGATGCGTCGGTCGCCGTCCCAGTTGCGAGTGCGGCTGTCGCCTTGGAGGTCGCGGAAGGGGTTGGAGTAGGCGCCCCGCCAGTCGTCAAATTCTTCCAGCCAAGACGACTCCAGGTATTCCCGGTAGTGTTTCATGGAACCGCCAGCATGGCAGTCTGAGGAGATGATGGTGTAGTTTTCAGCGGTCATAGCAGCGTTTCTCCTGATGCGGGTGTTGGTTTTACTGCGGGTGGTTTGTTCCAGTCGGCGGCGGCGGTCAGCCCTCTTGGGCTTGACTTTCAACCAGGCGATAGTCTCCGAAAGGCTTGTCTCTTTCCTTGAGGGCTTCAGCTACACCCTTTTCCTTGATGGCATCCACAAATGCAGCCATCGCGTCGGTGTGCATCCCTAGCGCACACAACTCAATGCCGGCTCTGATGCCAGTGCGCAGGCCCATATGCTCCATCTGGCGATGCACTATGCGCTTGTTGAGCTGCAGCAGTTGTGGATGGATGCCGGCGATGCGTCTGGCTTTTTCCATGACTCGCTCTTCCAGTTCTTCAGCCGGCCAACAATCAGTGGCCCAGCCTCTGTCTGCTGCTTCGGCGCCAGAGATGGAATCGCCGGTCAGCATCATCTCCATGGCTTTGCGCATCCCCACCAGCCAGGGGTGAAAGTGCATGTCCGGCACTCCAAATCGGGTGGCCGGGTAACCCATCTTGGCATCTTCAGCCATATAGACCAAATCACAGCCTGTAGCGAGTTCGCTGCCACCTGCCAGGCAGTAGCCATGAACCTGAGCTATGACGGGAGTAGCCAAATCCCAGATGCTCATCCATGATTCGGTGACGTGCCTGGGCCACTGGCCTTCGCCATCGGGGGTGTAAAACGGCATGTCATAGCCTTCGTTGCCGCCTCCCAGGTCGTAGCCAGCGGAGAAGGAGTGTCCTGCGCCGCGAATGATGACGACTCTGACGTCGGGATCTTGGTCGGCTTCCACCAAAGCATCCAGCAGCGCCCGGCGCAGCGGATGACACAGCGCGTTGCGCTTTTCGGGGCGATTGAGCGTGATGCGCCGAATCAGTGGCTCAGGGTCGTCAACTAAAACCATCGGCTCCCCCGCCGCATTCAGGGCTGGGGGTTCTCCGCTGACGGTGCCTGTGGGGAATTGTCGGGTCATGGGGGCTCCTGTGCTGGCAATATTTGGAAGGTCTTGGGCGGGCTGGCGGGCCCTGGCAGCTAGATATTAACCACTGGGCAAGTCAGCGTTCGGTTGACGCCCGATGACATCTGAACCCTCTGGACGACCATGCGGCCCAGGTTGTCCATCGAGTCAGAATCCGCTTTGGCGATGATGTCATAGGGCCCGGTTACGATGTCGGCGAACACAATGCCTTCTATTTGGCGGATGGATTCAGCCACTCGGGTGGCTTTGTCCATATCAGTCTGAATCAAAATGTAGGCAGACACGACAGAAGAGTTCATCTTTGGAGCTCCTTGAAGTTGAGTTGTGGGGGTTGTATGGGAACTTAGCTAGGCAGCCAAGCGAGTTGGGTGCCTACTATTAGTTTAGGCAATTCAGCTTAGGCAGTTTCCAGCCGTCTCTTCAAGCTGTCAAGCTGGTCAAACAGTTTTCGGGGCACGCGGTTGCCTAACTGCTCCAAGTGTTGCTTCAGCCGGGGGATTTCTTCAGACCAGGAATCAGGGTCGCAGGTGAGCAGTTCAGCTTGGATTTGTTCGCGCAGCTCAGCATCAATGCCTGACAGATCCAAGCTGTCGGGTGCAGGCAACAAACCCAAAGGCGTATCCATGGCTTCGGCTGTGCCTTGGATGCGTTCAACCACCCATTTGACCACCCGGGCGTTGTCGCCGAAGCCAGGCCAGATGAAATGGTTGTCTGAGTCCCGCCTGAACCAATTGACCCAGAACAGCTTTGGCAGTTGCTCCGGCGAGGTGCTGTTGCCAATCTCCAGCCAGTGAGCGATGTAATCGCCCACGTTGTAGCCCATGAACGGCAGCATCGCAAACGGGTCAAAGCGAATCTTGCCAACTGCGCCAGCAGCTGCAGCGGTTGTTTCAGAACTCATGATTGCACCCAAGAAGACGCCGTGCTCCCAATCCCGCGCTTCGGTCACCAAAGGCACCGCGTCGGCCCGCCGGCCCCCGAACATGATGGCCGAGATGGGCACCCCTTTAGGGTCTTCCCATTCAGGTGCAATGCAGGGGGCTTGAGCTGCGGGCACCGTAAAGCGAGCGTTGGGGTGTGCTGCCGGTCGGTCGGAGTCGGGCTGCCAGTTTTGGCCATGCCAATCCATGAGCGGGCTGGGCGGAGTCTCAGATAAATCCTCCCACCAGACGTCATCTGCGCCAACAAATCCATTTGCGTTGGGCGGAGTATGAGCTACGTTGGTGAAAATGCAGTTGCCGACTAGGGCTTTCAGAGCGTTGGGGTTGGTTTTGTCAGACGTCCCCGGCGCCACGCCGAAAAAGCCAGCCTCTGGATTGATGGCATACAGCTGTCCGTCGTCGCCAAAGCGCATCCAAGCAATGTCATCTCCGACTGTTTCAACCTTCCAACCCGGAATGCTGGGAACCATCATGGCCATGTTGGTCTTGCCGCATTGCGACGGGAAGGCCGCAGCGATGTATTTCTTTTCACCGTTGGGCGGGGTAACCCCCAAAATCAGCATGTGCTCAGCCATCCAGCCGTCATCGCGTGCCATAACCGAGGCAATTCGCAACGCAAAGCACTTCTTGCCCAGCAGGGCGTTGCCTCCATAGCCCGACCCGAAAGACCAAATCTCGCGTGTTTCAGGGAAATGGGCTATGCAGCGCTTGTCGGGGTTGCAGGGCCAAGCTACATCAGCCTCGCCCGCAGCTAGCGGGTAGCCCAGCGAGTGGACACAGCGCACGAACTGGCCCTTGGCTTCAATATGCTTCAGGGCTGATTGACCCATGCGGGTCATGATGTCCATATTGACCACCACATAGGGCGAATCGGTGAGTTGAATTCCGTATTGTGAGATGTGCGATCCCAACGGCCCCATGCAAAACGGTACGACATACAACGTGCGTCCCTTCATGGCGCCTGAGAAGTCGGCTAGCAATTTCTCCTTTAGCTCGGTGGGGTCGCGCCAGTTGTTGGTGGGGCCAGCGTCTTCGCGAGTGGCGGCGGCGATGAATGTCTGCTCCTCGACTCGGGCCACATCGCGGGGGTCGGAGAGGGCTAGGAAGCTGTTGGGATGGTTGTCCGGGTTGATTCGCAAAAAAGTGCCTGCTGCTACCATCTCATTGCAAAGCTGGTCGTATTCTTGAGGGCTGCCGTCGCACCAGTGAACAGCATCGGGTTGGAGGATGTTGCGCCACTGCTCCACCCACTCCAAAACGACACGACTGGAAGTGGGAGCGGCGCCAGTAGTTATGGGGTCTTCGGTGTCCGATTCTTGAGCGGTTGTGGTAGCCATTGTGGTCTCCAAAAATTTTGAATAGTTGAGCGGGGCTTCAACGGGGTGGATGGTGGCTGTCGGTTGTAATTTGTTTAAAGATTAGCCAAATGGATAGGTTTAGTGCAGGCAGTTTATGGCTGGTAGCAGCAACTGGTAGATAGCAATCTAGAGATAGCAACCAAGAGATGGCGGTATTGGCTACTGCAGAAATTTAGGAGTTCCCATGTCCACTTCGCTGCCCAGACGGATTTGGGTGGCGTAGCGGTTTTCGTCAAGCGAAAAAACAATGCGCTGACCCTGCCTCAACATGCGAAAAATAGACCCCTCCAAGGCATTGGGAGCGAGCTCATATTCCACCAGGTCGGCATCACACACAATGACGCCGTCACCTGTGGTTGGATCAAATGATTTTATGACTCCTTGCATAAGCAGCACTTTCTATAAGTGCTTTAATTGTATATGCAGGAGTTGTCAAATCCGAGCTTTTTGCGCAAATTTGCACTATTATTTCGCTTATGCAGTGCCTTCAGATTAAGGCACTCAAATTTCAACCATTTCAGCCCAATTGCGAGCCATTTGATTAGCCAATGATCAGCGAAATAACCAGCCGCGAGTTAAAGGAAATCATGGCAACCTACGGTCGGGTGCTGAATGAGCACCGAGAAGCCATCGACAGCCTCAACGTATTTCCTGTGCCCGACGGCGACACTGGCACCAACATGGCTCTGACTGTGTCTTCCGTCTTGGAGCACATTGACGTTCACGACCCCAGCGACCTAGCCGGGTTGTGCCAGGCTATCAGCCACGGTTCGCTGATGGGTGCTAGGGGAAACTCGGGGGTGATTTTGAGTCAGATACTGCGGGGGCTGTGCCAGTCGATTGAAGAGCAGAATTCTATTACAACCGAGTCTTTGACCAAGGGTTGGGAGATTGCCAGAAATTCGGCTTACAAGGCAGTGCTAGAGCCTAGGGAGGGAACTATCCTCACGGTTTTGACCGACATAGCCTCACAAGCGCAGGAGTGTTTGCACCAGGGGCGCGATCTGATCAAACTAGCCCAAAGTTGTCAGGCAGCAGCGCAGGAAAGTTTGGAGAGAACCCCTGAGTTGCTGGAGGTTTTAGCTGAAGCTGGAGTGGTTGACGCTGGCGGTGCGGGCTTGGTGCTGATTTGGGATGCAATGCTGGCTGTCGTGTCTGACCACGACTTGCCCGCCGCGCCCAAAATATCAGAGGGAGTCGGGGCCACGCAGCCCCAGTCAGGCGACCAGTCTCACCCAGCTGGCCAGCCCCAATCTGGTGGCCAGCCCCACTTGGGCGACCAGCGCTATGAGGTGATGTTTTTTCTGGAAACCCAAGCCGATGACCAGATTGAGGGGTTTCGCCAGAAGTGGGCCGAGTTGGGTGATTCGATTGTGGTGGTCGGAGGCGGCGGCTTGTGGAATTGTCACATTCATACCAACCACATAGGCGAGTCCATTGAAGCTGGTATTGGGGTTGGTCGCCCGCATACAATTCGCATTACCGACTTATTTGAGCAAGTTGAGCACCTGGAGAGCGATATGCGCCAGTCTTTGATGGCAGCAGTTTCGGGCGCCCAGGCTGGTTCATCGCCAATTTGGAGAAATCCCCAAGCCGACCCCGAAGTCAAATGTGCGGTGGTGTCGGTAGCTGTGGGCGAAGGCATAGTTCGCCTGCTGGCAGAGTTGAATGTGCACAGCGTGGTGTTGGGCGGACAAACCATGAACCCCTCAACTGAGTTGCTGTTGGAGGCGCTGGAAGCCGCTGAATCAAATGAGGTGGTTCTGTTGCCGAATAACAAGAATATCATCCCTGTGGCTCAGCAGGCAGCTCAAAGTTGCCGCAAGGAAGTGCAAGTGCTGCCCAGCACCAGCATTCCAGAGGGCATAGCTTCAATGGTTGTGTATGACCCAACTTTGACAGCCATGGACAATCTCAAAGCCATGCAAGCAGAAGTAGCAGACTTGGCGGTCGGTCAAATCACTGAAGCTGTGCGCGAAACTTCAGTTGGTGGGCAAAAAGTCGGCTTGGGAGACTTCATAGGCATCTCGGGTGGCAAAATCGTGTCGGTTTCGCAAGAGTTGGTGGCAGCTGTGTGTGATCTATTGGCTCAAATCATCGCGCCAGAACATGAACTGCTGATGCTTTTTGTGGGGGAGTTAGCCGAACAGAGTGCCACCCAGAAAGTGCTGGACTGGGTTGCAGAGCACCACAAGTCGGTGGAAGTCGAGCTGCATGATGGCGGACAGCCACTCTATCACTACTATCTGAGTTTGCTTTAAGTATCTGGGCTGGCTCTAGCCTGAAAGCTATGAATGTAGCAGTTGTAGGCGCTACCGGGCAAGTCGGCGGGGTAATGCTGCAGCTCTTGGCTGAGCGCAATTTCCCTGTCGGCGACATCAGATTTTTGGCTTCGGCCCGCTCAGCTGGCAAAACCCTAGCTTGGCAAGGTCAAGAGGTGGAAGTGGAAGACTTGACTACGGCTGACTTTACGGGTATTGAAGTTGCGGTCATGTCGGCGGGCAAGGCTGCCTCCAAGCAGTTCGCCCCCAAGATTTTGACGGCTCAGCAGTGCAGTTTCCACCGGCGGAGGTTTTTGCGTCAACCATAGCCTTCAACGTCTTGCCGGTCTGTGGCAGCGTGGTGGCAGATGGCAGCTTGGAGACAGACGAAGAACAAAAACTGCGCAACGAAAGCAGAAAAATCCTGGAAATACCTGCTTTGGAAGTTTGGGCCACCTGCGTGCGTGTGCCCGTCTTCACGGGACATTCCATGACTGTCAACGCCACCTTCAGCCGCTCTGTAAGCCCCGATGAAGCTGAGGAGGCCTTGCGTGCGGCTCCAGGGGTGGAAGTTTGTGATATGCCAACGCCCCAAGCGGCCACCGGCACTGACATAACTCTGGTGGGTCGCATCCGCCAGACGGCAGAAAACTCCCTGAGTTTGTTTCTCTCAGGCGACAACCTGAGAAAAGGCGCCGCTCTGAACGCTATTCAAATCGCAGAGTTGTTGGGCTAGCGGAATTGCTGGGCTAGCGGGGTTATTAAGCTAGAGCTAGCGCACCAAACGAGCAAACTTTCTGACGTCTTCCACAAACATATCAGGCACTTCAAAGGCAGCGAAGTGCCCGCCCTTGTCTTGAATGGTCCAGTGGATGATGTCGGTATATCGCTTTTCCGCCCAACGTCTGGAGACGCGAATTATTTCCTTGGGATAAATGCAGCCGCCTGTGGGCACGGCCACTTCTCCCAGAGAACCCCCTTCAGCGTGGAAGCTTTCGTAGTACATGCGAGCTGAGGAGCCGCCTGTAGCTGTGCACCAATACAACATCACATTGTTCAGCATCTCATCACGCGTCAGCACGTTTTCGGGGTGCCCGTCGCAGTCAGTCCAAGCCCACATCTTCTCTAAAATCCAAGCTGCCTGGCCCACTGGTGAGTCGGTCAGGCTGTAAGCCAAGGTTTGAGGGCGCGAGGATTGTTGTTTGGAATAGCCGGCGTCCCAGCGGTCGTAGTGCGCCAAGGATTCCAACGCTGCCTGTTCGGCTTCAGTCAGATTGTCCATCGTCTCAGGGTCGGGAGCAGCTATAGGCATGTTCAAGTGAATGCCCATGACGTGGTCGGGGTCAAATTCTCCAATGCGGGTGGTTACCATTGCACCCCAGTCGCCCCCTTGAGCGATGTAACGGTCATAACCCAGCCGTTCCATCAGCTGGATCCACATCTTGGCGGTGCGGTCGGCCCCGTAGCCCAGCACCGGCGGCCGGTCTGAGAAGCCGTATCCAGGCAAGGACGGACAGATCACATGGAAGGCATCGCTGGCCTCGCCGCCGTGGGCAGTCGGGTTGGCCAGCGGGTCGATGACTTTATGGAATTCCACCACTGAGCCTGGCCAGCCGTGGGTTATGAGCAGCGGCACGGCTTCGGGGTGGGGAGATCTGACGTGGATGAAGTGAATGCCCAAATCTTCAATGGTGGTGCGATACTGGGCAAAGCTGTTGAGGTGGGTTTCTTGGGCACGCCAGTCGTATGTTTCAGCCCAATACTGGCAGACCTCCTTGAGGTAATCCATGGGAATGCCCAAATCCCAGCCGGCATTTTCAACCTCATCTGGCCAGCGGGTGTTATGCAGTCGGGTGCGGAGGTCTTCCAGCGCCGAATCTGTTATGTTGATGGTGAAGGGTGTGATGGCGGTGTTGTTTACGCCGGTGTTGTCTGACATGGTTGGCAAAGCCTTTCGTGTGGTTTGGGGTGATGGCGAATAGATTAGTTGGGGCTGCCGGCTAAGCGTGTGGCCTTTTCATATAATCTAGGAGCGTCAATGCTGTGACATACCTGCTGGAAACCCGCTCTGGGCCCTTGCCATTGCCAACTTTGCGGGTGGCCCAAGTTTGGCACGTCAGTGCGCAAGGTGGTCAGTTGCTTGAATAGCTGGGCGTCGGCCTTGCGATCAGCCAAAACAGCTGCCAGCTTGGGCGCGCCACGCAAAGCTATATCCCACTTGCCGGGTTCATCGGGGATGTCCTCCAGCCGACCATAGCGGCTGAGGGCTGTCGCAGCCGATTTGGCTCCCCAGTGCGGCACACCTTCAATTCCATCGGCGGAGTCGCCTACCAGGGCTAAGTAGTCTGGTATGGCTTCGGGCGGGACGTTGAATTTTTTCTGGGCAGCTTCGTAGTCAAGAATTTGCTGCTTGCGTCGGTCGTATTGCACCACTTTGCGGTCGGGTGTCAGGCACTGGGTCAGGTCTTTATCGGGTGAGCAGATTATGACTTGTTCCACTTGTGGGTCAGCCTTGGCGATAGCAGCAGCTGTAGCTATGGCATCATCAGCTTCAAACTCCACCATCGGCCAGACCACAAAGCCCGCAGCCGCAGCCACTTCCTGGAACAGCAAAAATTGAGACAACAGCGCGGGGTCAACTCCTTCACCTGTTTTGTAGGGGGCGTAAAGTTCATTGCGAAATGAAGTGATGACCTCATCGGTGGCTATAGCTATATGAGTTGCCCCTTCTTCCACCAGCAGCAGCAAACTCCCGACCGCTCCTCTGGTGGCAGCTATTTCTTGGCCGTCTGAGTTGATATGTGACGGCACCGCAAAGAAATGGCGAAAGAGTTCGTAGGTGCCGTCTATTAGGTGAACCTTCATAGGGCTGTCATGGTGTGATTTGCTGGCGTGCCGACAACGCCCGCCCCAGCGTCAGTTCGTCTACATATTCCAAATCGCCGCCTACAGGCAAGCCGCTAGCGGGACGGGTAACCATTATTCCGACGGGATTCAGCAGGCGTGCCAAATACATAGACGTGGCTTCGCCCTCAAGATTCGGGCTGGTGGCTACAATCACTTCGGTGACTTGGCTGTCTTTTAGCCGATTGAGCAGTTCTTTGACTCTGAGCTGTTCAGGGCCGATGCCTTCAATGGGATTCATGGCTCCGTGCAGTACATGATATTGTCCGCTGAATTCGCCGCTGCGCTCCACGATGGCGATGTCTCTTGACTCTTCCACCACGCAGATGACAGCGGGATCTCGTTTCGGGTCTTGGCAGAGTTCGCAAACTTCTGTGGCGCTGAAATTGCAGCAGACCTCGCAAAACCGCACTTGCTCCTTGGCTGTCTCAATAGCGGCAGCCAAACCCAGGGCATTCTCATTTGAGGATTGAAGCAGATGAAAGGCAATCCGCTGTGCCGATTTGGGCCCGATGCCAGGCAGTCGACTGAATTGGTCAATCAGATTTTGGACTGGCGGCGTGTAGAAATTCATGGGCAGAGTTTTGGCGGAAAAAGCAGTCTAGAAGAGGGCGTCCTGGGGGATGTTGGGGATGGCTTCTGAGGGGTCGTCTGGGAGTTCTGCTAGCTCTTCTACGTTGATGCCTGCCATGTTTTCGTCAAATGTGTCGGTGGTTAGGGCTTCTGGGGTTGGGGATTTTTCTATTTCTGGGGCTAAAAATTCTTCGGCTGAAAATTCTTCGCTTTTTGCGGGCGGATGCTCTTTGCCTGCAGGCGGAGAATCATTCAATGCCTCCTTTTCAGCGGCTGGCGGTTTTGGCGGTTCTTGGATTTGCGGTTCCTGGGGCGCCCCACCCCTCTCCAAGCTTTCGGGTTGGGGCGGAGTCTTTTGTTGTGATGCAGTTGCATTCACCGCAGTTGAGCGTGATTTGGGATTCAAATGAGGAACAGCACGGGTATTGGGAAAGCGTTTTTCAATCAGGGCAATTGTTTCTGGTTTAACTCCCACAGCTTCGGCTTTTTTGGCTTGTTCTTCGTCTGGAAAGCTGACGGAATCGCTCTTTTGATTGTCGTTTTCGTAGATTTTTCTGGGTGATTCAATTGCTGCGGGTGACTCATCTGAAACTGAGTGTTGCTCCTGTCTCACCATAGGTTCCTGGTTTTGCTCGGCAGCAGCTCGGCGTCGTCGCCTGATCTCTCCAGGTGTCAGGCGCCCGGACGCAGAGGTGTGAGATGGCCCAACAGGAGGTCGTGAATCCTCCACGGAAGGTCTAGTATCGGTTACCTCTTGTGCGGCAGTTTCGGTGACAGTCTTTTCTGCCGATGCGCGATACCGGACATCACTTTCAGTTGCCCTGGACCCGGCTTTTTCTCTGGTATCTGGTTCAGGTTCGGCTGTTTTGTCCTCTACGACCGCAGCCCTGGCAGCAGTTTGCGCTGCTGCTGGTTCGGCTTTGGTTGGCTCGCTGTCTTTGGCTTTAGTTCTTGGCGCAACTCTCGGTTCGTTCTTTGGCCTGGTCTGGGTTGGCGCAGGCACAGGCTTTGCATCCGCAGACGAAGGCCTAGCTTCCGCAGGTGGATGAGAGTTTTTTGCCAACAGCCTGAGAAATGCCAACTCCAAGTCAATGCGGGGGTCGGCCGACTGACGCATACGAGTCAAAGCTTCCCCCAACTCTTCCATAGTGTTAGTCACGATTACCGTAGCTAGCTGCTCGCTGCGACTTTGAGCCAAAGCTCTCTCCTGGGGCAGCAGGTGATCAAGCGAAGCTCCCATCGCAGCCAAAAAAACATTTCGCATCACAGCAACCAATTCTTCAGCCAAAACACGAGGTTCTTTGCCCGATCGAATGGCATTATCTACCGCCACCAACGCATCGCCTAGATTTTGCGCCCCAAGTGCATCCAGCAGCTTTTCCGTGCTGTAGCTCTCGCCCGGAGCTCCGTTGGCGGAGATGACTTGATCCAAAGCCGACAGAGTGTCGCGCACCGAACCCTTGCCTTCTTTGACTACATAGCTGGCATCTTGTTCGTCCAGCTCAAATCCAGCGTCTTGTGCCACCCAACTCACGTGCTGGAGCAGCAACTCCGCTGGCACCAATTCAAACTGCAAGCGCTGGGCTCGGCTCCTGACGGTGTCGGCTACTTTATGCGGTTCGGTGGTGCACATCACAAAAGTAACGTGCCCCGGCGGTTCCTCCAGTGTCTTCAAGAGAGCATTTTCCGCTCCGGTGGTAAGCATATGGACTTCGTCTAGCACATAGATTTTTCTGTGCCCCGGCGTGCCGAAGGAGACTTTGGAAATCAAGTCTCGCATGTCTTCCACTTTGTTGTTGGACGCAGCGTCAAGCTCATGCAGGTCGTAGGAGACGCCAGCCATGAACGCCAGGCAAGATTCGCACTCATCGCAAGGCTCACCCTCTTGGGGGTTGAGGCAGTTGAGAGCTTTGGCAAGTATGCGGGCGGTAGAGGTTTTGCCAGTGCCACGAGGCCCGCTGAACAGGTAGGCATGTCCGACTTTTTGGTCGCGCACGGCGTTGCGCAGAGCGGTTATTACATGGTCTTGACCGATGAGCTGCTCAAAGCGAGACGGCCGATAGCGCCGATAGAGGGATTGATGTGCCGTGTGGTTTCTCATGGGATTTTGACAGGTTTGGTAGCTTTGCCTTGAGGATTGTCTAATTTTTTATATTACTTAGCTGAGTTGGATTGGCTGAGAGCATCGCCAAGCGAAGCTGCGGTATTGGCAAGTTAAACTGAAAACATGGCAGCCCAAGAGCAATTCATGGAGCAGACCGAGCCCTTCATGGATGAACTCTATTCCTACGCCAAGCGGCTCACCCGGCACGACAACGATGCTGAAGACCTCGTCCAAGACACCTATATCCGTGCTTTCAAGGGGTTTGACAAATTCAAGCAGGGCACCAATTTGAGGGCATGGCTGTATCGGATCATGACCAACACCTTCATCAACTCCTATCGCCGAGCCAAGCACCGCCCTATTTTGTCTGAGTCCGTGGAGGACTACCAGCTGTCCAGCCAGTTTCTTTTGGGCCATGAGGGGCTGGGCAGCGGCCCGACTCACAGCGCGGAGGTGGAGTTCCTTAGCCAAATTCCAGATGATCAGATCAAAGACGCCTTGGAGTCTTTGCCTGAGCACTACAGGATTCCCGTGTTGTTAGCCGACATTGAAGGCTTTCCCTACAAGGAAATTGCGGAGTTGTTGGATTTGCCAGAGGGCACGGTCATGAGCCGCCTCCATCGTGGAAGGAAATTCTTGAAAAACGAGTTATACGAATTAGGGGAGAAGTTAGGTTATCTGGGGCCTCAAGACTTGGCGCCGCAAGACACGATAACGAATAAAATCTCCAGCAAGGCAGCCAAAAGAAAGTTATCAGACAGCCAACAACCTGTAGTAGCGCTCAGCCAGACTTAAACCCACCAGACGAACACGCAAAGCAGGCAGAAGGAATGATGAACCAGGATAATCGGGACGCAAACAAGTGCCCCGGCAATCCAGTTGTGTGTGAGCACGGCCAACGTTGCATCGCTGATAGCTTGAACGGCTGGCGGCAAGAGTCTTGGGTGGGCCAGATGCGGATACAGTTGTCTGACTGCGTGCCGTGCCTGCTGGCGTTGGACATGGAGTTGCAGGTGAGACATATGCTTCACGACAAAACTCAAGAGAAGGCCCCCCAAGCTCTGCGGATCAACATTTCGGAGGCGCTTGGGAAGATTGATCTGGGTGAAATCGGCCCTGCAGACCTCTGAGTCAGGGTGGCTATAGTTGCGGTAGGGCAGAGCCACGGCGAGTCGGCGCCACGGCACTGCGTCACCCTCCCGCCCCGGCAAATATCCGACTATCGCAAGTTCACTGCTAGGCTTAGTTGGAAGAGGAAGCAAATCAAAACCCTAGGATTTATCGGACGAAAAATGAGGACGCACCCGTGAGTTTGGCTGCTGTCGTTTGGCATTGGTGGATTGCTCCGCTTTTGTTGGGGGGTGGTCTGCTGGTATTTGCTGCTACGGTTGTGGGTTACCTGAAGCAAGTGGTGCAGCCTCGCTTTCCGCCTAAGGGATATGTTCCGCCGACACCCCTTGAAAGCTCGCCAACTCCAGAAGCTGTGGAAGGGTCGCCCCAGCCAGCAGCCTTGGGGGAGGGTGCCGAAGTTGAGGCATCTAGTTGAGTGCCCCACAAACCCTGGTTGACTGGGAACTAGCACGCCGAATCGCCCATCGTGTAGCCAACCGGCAGCCTCTGCCCCCCAACTACAACCGGGGTGCAATGGAGCGTGATTTTGAGGTTTTCACAGCCACAGCCGAAGAGCTAGTTACGGCTGAGACAGGTCTTCATTCCACCACCGGAGCAGCCAGAGGCAGGGTTACGGACAGAGTCGGCTGGGTTGACGCCAACATCAACTCCTTCAAGAGGCTGCTGCAGCCCTTGGCTGACAAAATCGCCCAGGCGGCCGAAGAAGCTGCAGCCAAGAAATCAGCCCGCAAGCCAGCCGGGAAAACATCCAAGATTGCCAGTGATTTCAGCAGCAAATTTTCTGTGCCTGCCGTTCAAAAGCTGACTGCTTTGGAAGTTGGAGTGATGCTGGGCTGGATGTCGGCCAGGGTTCTGGGGCAGTACGACCTTTTGATCGTTGAAAGCGAGTCTGATGAGCTGAATTCACCCCGCCCGCAAGACCAGGACATCGTCTATTACGTAGCCCCCAACATCGCTGCTTTGGAGTGGCGCCACGGCTTTCCGCCCGATGAGTTCCGCCTTTGGATTGCCTTGCATGAAGTTACCCATCGGGTCCAGTTCACAGGGGTGCCATGGTTGAAGGATCATTTTTTGTCTCTGGTGGAAGACTCCATGACGATAACCGACCCCAAAAGGCTGGCTGCAGCCGTGCGCCAAGTTGTCCAAGCCCGCAAAGAGGGCGAAGATCCTTTTGCCGAAGGGGGACTGCCGGCCCTGCTGGCTTCTCCTCAGCAACGCGAGGTGCTTCACAAGATTATGGGCATGATGAGCTTGCTGGAAGGGCACGGCGACGTCACGATGGATCGCGCTGGCGCCGAGCACCTGTCTGAAATTCCCAGATTCCGTGAAGTGATGAATCATCGCCGCACCCAGGTCAAGGGGTTGGCCAAGCTGTTTCGTCAAGTAATCGGTATGGAGGCGAAGCTGAACCAATATGTGGCTGGGGAGCGCTTTATTTCGGCCGTTGAGTCGGCGCAGGGAACTGAATTTTTGAATCTGGCTTGGCAGGGGCCTGAGTATTTGCCCACTATGGACGAAATCCGCAATCCGCAAGACTGGGCATCGCGTGTGCAAGAACTTCAGTCGGCGGCGATTGAGGCAGAGACCGACGCAGAGTCAAGCCAGACCGAATCAGCATCGGAGTCGCCACTAGCAGTTGCCACTCCAACCCCCGTGCCAGCACCGGCACCGTGAGTGCGCCAAGCAGGGTTTTACAACTCCCTCTTGCTGAGCTAATCCAACACCCAGAGCTAATCGGGCTGCTAGCTAGCTGCAATTTCCCTCCAGCTGGTTCTTCATGGGCCAACTCAGCCCTATCCCGTCCCGTCCCGTCCAGCCCTGCCCCACTCCGCCCAAAAGTTGCCTGTGCTGTTTCGGGAGGTGCCGATTCTGCAGCCCTGCTGATTTTGGCGGTGGTGGCTGGCTGTCAACCCAAAGCTGTCTATATCGACCACCAGCTCCGCCCTGAATCCAAATCCGACAGCCAGCATGTGGCAGCCTTGGTGTCTGAGTTAGAGCTTGAATTTGAATTGATTACAGCTGCGGTGGAACCAGGCCCCAACTTGGAGGAAAGAGCCCGGATTGCCAGATACAGCGCGCTGCCAACAGATGCGCTGGTCGGCCACACCGCCGATGACCAAGCCGAAACTGTCATCATAAATTTGCTACGGGGAGCTGGCATTTCTGGGCTGGCTGGCATACGCAAGGATTTCCGCCACCCGATTTTGGAGTTGCGACGCCGTCAAACCGAACGAGTCTGCAACTTGGTCGGCTATGTTCCCATCCAGGATTCAATGAACCAGGACATGGCCTTTCTGCGCAACCGAGTCCGCCACCAACTTCTGCCCCAGCTTTCAGAGATTTCAGGCAGAGACATGGTGCCGTTGCTGTGCCGGACAGCAGATATGTGCCGAGATGCAGACACCTTATTGAATTCGCTGAATTCCGACATAGATGTATCAGACGCCAAGTCACTGCAAGAGTTGCCCGAAGCTGAACTGCGCTGGGTGATGAGGCGTTGGATTACTAATGAAGTTGGGCAACCTCCAGATTTGGCCTCTGTGCAGCGAATGGTGGATGTGGTCAATGGCAAGTGTGTGGGAACTAATATTTCTGGAGGCCATCAAGTTAGACGTTCCAAGGGCCGCCTCAGCTTGATCAAAAGCCCCTAAAAATCAGCCAGCGCAGCATGACTCAAACCCTTCAATCCTGTTTGGATGAGGCCCCCTTGTTGGCAGGTACTATGGCGGGCCACCCCAAGTCTCTGGGAGTTGAGCAAATTGAAGCTTTGGGGCTTGCCGATGTCGTAAGGGTTGATTTGGCGGGCAGCGAGCGGCTGGAAAACTTGGAGTCCCAAATCAATGCAGTTGAAGAGATTTTCCCGAAGCAACAATTGGGGGCTTGCGTGGCTGACCCTGGTTTAGCTATTTGGGCGGCTGATTTGGGGGTGTCGATTCTATGGGGCAGCCTTGCTGCTCTTAGGCAAGTTGCCGGACAAGTTGCAGAAAACAAGCTTCGGGGTCTCTGCTGGGTGCTTTCCGACAGCCACAAGGAACCAACCGAGGCTTTGACTGCCAAGCAAGCGGCTAGTTTTTGCGAAAGGTTAAAACAGCTATACATTGAATATCCAGTGGAAAAATTATCCAACGGCAACTCTGAAGTGGCTCAAGCAGTTGATTTACGTTTCTGTTCTTCCAGCAGTAGCCAAAGCTTTTCCGGCGAGACCCGCCAGGGCAATACCCGCCAAGCAGAAAAAGTCGCTTTGGCAGTTTGGGCGATGGCGCAGCAAGCCAAGCTTTTGGTCACAGACGACGTTGTGGCTGTCCACCAAGCCAGGCAAGTCTGTTTCAGAAAGCTGGCAGCATGATTCGCTGGGGAGACGGCATTCCTCCCAAGAATTTTATTTGGGTTGTGCCTGAGAAGCTGGCTGTCTGCGATTGCCCGGGAGGTTTCGGGACCACTCGCCGTGAGGCGCGCCTCAAGGAAGAGTTGATTTGGATCAGAAAGAATAATTTCAGTGCGATCATACCGCTGCTGCCCGACCATCAGATGTTCAAGGCTTATGAGAGCATGCGCATCCCGTGCTATGAAATTGACCTCAAAGAATTGCCCACCCCCGCGGTGCTGCACAAAATCTATTTTGAGATTGGAAAGCGGCTGGACAACGGGCAGCGGTTGCTGGTGCATCGCCATACCCTGGATGACCTCATCGTAGCTTTCATGGGGTGTTTTTTGTTATGGTTCGGTTCGGCAGGCTCGGCTATGTCGGCTGAACAAGCCATCAATCAGTTGTTTGGTCGGCACATAAGCATGCACACAAGGCAAAATCTGGTCAACATGGCGAATTGGCGTCAAAAAAATCCTCCTGGCGCGGCGGATTCTCCTAGTGCTAGCGCGGCAAATTCTCCCAACACCGCGGAGTTGAAATGAAGCACACAGAGCCTCCCAGCGAAAACGAGTTTCCCGGCAGCGAAAGCGAGTCTCCCAGCGATGGCACGCGGGCATTTCTGGGCTTGGGCAGCAATCTGGGTGACAGGCGCTCCTACCTGCAACAAGCTGTGCTGTGGCTGGCTTCGGGCGACCAGCCTGAATCAGCAGCTTCGCCCAGTTCTGTGGCCCCATCCAGCTTGGTAGCCTCACCCAGCTCGGCGACCCCGTCCAACCCGGCAGCCCTGTCCAGCTCGGCAGCCACCGCCGGGTCAGCATTGGAAGTAGTGGCGGTCTCACCTGTGTATGAAACCGCACCCATCGGCGGGCCCAGCCAAGGTGCCTACCTGAATATCGTCATCGAAGTGTTTACAACGCACACCCCCCGCGACCTGCTTAGGCGATGTCTTGAAGTTGAGCAGTTCGCTGGCAGAATTCGCCGGGAACGCTGGGGCCCGCGTACTCTAGATATTGACGTGCTTTGGATGGAAAACATCACCCTAAACGAACAAAATCTCACTATTCCGCATCCACGCATGTGGCAGAGGCGTTTTGTGATGATTCCGCTGGGTGATTTGGCACCTGAATTTTTGATCAACTGGGAAGACCCAAAAGATGGCGACATTGACAACGTCGGGGATTTATTTGAACTGCCTTGGTCGCAGGTGAAGCTAGGTATTAAGGGTCACGGCCACAGCAGATTTTCCAACCAGCCAGAGTCCCAAGCAGCGGATTTGTCCTAGCAGGTGATTGTTGCCACATCCATAGACACCGTTCGGGGTTTGCTTGCGCAAGTCCGATGTTCGCGCCAAACGGTGGGGTATGTGCCCACCATGGGTGCTTTTCATGAAGGTCATTTGAGCTTGATGCGCCGCAGTGTGGCCGAAAACGATTTCACTGTGGTTTCCAATTTCGTCAATTCGCTGCAGTTCTCCCCCGACGAGGATTTTGAACGCTATCCGCGCAACCTTGCCGAAGACAATCAATTGTGCGAACAGGTTGGAGTTGATTTGGTCTTTGCCCCTGCAGCAGAAGAAATGTTCCCCAGCCCAGCTGTTATCTCGATGCAGCTGTCTGGGCTGGGTGAAGTTCTGGAGGGCAAATATCGACCGGGACACCTTGAGGGAGTGGCGACGATTGTAGCCAAGCTGTTTGCCATCATTGGCGACTGCCGTGCCTATTTTGGCGAAAAGGACTGGCAGCAGCTTTGCGTAGTCCGCTCTTTGGCGCAAGATTTATCGCTGCCGGCCAAGGTGGTGGGTTGCGATATTGTGCGGGAGCCAGACGGGTTGGCGCTTTCAAGTCGCAATCGCTACTTGACGCCTGAGCAGCGTGCGGGTGCCACGGTATTGAATAGGGCTTTGAGGCATGGAGTTGATTTGATTGTGAAAAATACTGAGGCCACAGTCAAGTCAGTCAGCGAGGCTATGTCGGAGCTGATTGTGGCGGAAGCTGTGGTGGAAACGCTGGATTATGCTGTGGTGGTAAATTCGCAGACGCTTCTGCCGCCAAGCAAACTGGAGGGGGATTTGCGTTTGCTGGCAGCGGCAAAGGTTGGCACCGCTAGGCTCATAGACAACCTTGGGGTAAAGTTGTAGCACCATGCAGACAAACCGCAGCCCGTTGTTGTTGCACCCACCGAAGGCGGAAGTCTCCAAGGCTGTTGGGTTGGCCTTGGCTGAAGACATCGGACCGCTGGGAGATCTGACGGCGGCTCTACTGCCTCCGTCGGTTCAGACCACTGCGCGAATTGTGGCTCGGTCAAGCGGAATTTTGGCAGGCACCGCCTGTGCACAGGAAACCTTCTTGCAGATTGACTCCTACCTAAGCCTCAGCTGGCTGGTTGGAGAAGGCGAGCAGCTTTCCGCGGGGCAGACCATCGCTATAGTTTCGGGCGGGCTGGCATCTATGTGCACTGCGGAGAGGGTGGCGCTCAACTTTTTGAGCCACCTTTCGGGTATCGCAACTCACACTAGGCGATTTGTGGACAAGGCTGCTGGCAGAGTAGCCATTTTTGACACCCGAAAGACCACTCCTGGGCTGCGAAGCTTGGAGAAAGCTGCAGTCAGGGCGGGCGGGGGTTGCAGCCACCGGTCTGGTTTGTCTGATTGGGTGATGCTGAAAGACAATCACCTGAGCGTTCTTCAAATTCCGGCTGCAGTCCAACTGGCCAGGCAGCATTGGCCGGCTCGGAAAGTCCAAGTTGAGTGCGATTCAGTTGAGCAGGCTACTCAGGCCCTTGACAGCGGAGCAGATGCGCTGTTGTTAGACAATATGTCTCCCGAAGCAATCGCCAAGGTGGTCGACTATGCTACTCGGCCCCAAGCCGTTGCTTCATCCCAGTCAGCCTCCACGCCCCCATTCGCCCCCCCATATTTGGAAGCTTCAGGAGGCATAACTTTAGACAACATCTCCGACTATCTGGATTTAGGGCTTGACGCCATTTCTTCAGGTTCGCTGGTTGGGGGAGCGCACGCCTTGGACATCGGTCTAGACATTGCCTAATGCCTCCAGCCAATGAAACGCACTAGCGCGCACTAAGCATCCGACATCCAGCAGGCTAACTCTAATCTAAGAACGTGGCACAATCTTTTCCCGCAACCCAGATACCCAAATACAAAGCCCCTAAGCCCAAACTCCCTCATCCCAGATAAATCATGCTCCAAGACAAACTTCTGCTGGTCATTGACGTAGGCAACACCCAGACCGTCATCGGCATCTATGAAGACGGCTATTCCCAGCAGGGGGATGCTTCGGCTGGGCTGGTTGGGCATTGGAGAGTTGCCACGGTTGCCAGCCGCACCGAAGACGAGATGGCTGTGCTGTTTGATGGATTTTTTTCAGTGCACAGCCGCGATTTTCTGGCTGACATCGGCGGGGTGGCTATCTCCTCTGGAGTTCCGAGAGTCACTGCCAGTTTGCGGTCTATGTCGGCGCGCTATCTAGCCTGCGAACCGGTGGTCTTGGCACCGGGGGTCAAGTCGGGAATAGCTATTTTGTATGACAATCCTCGTGAAGTCGGGGCCGACAGGATTGCCAACGCTGCTGGGGCCTACGACTTGACCAAGAATGCCACTATCGTGGTGGATTTTGGCACCGGCACAACTTTTGACGCCATCAGCACCAAAGGGGAATATCTGGGTGGAGCCATTGCTCCGGGTGTTGAAATTAGCTTGGATGCGCTGGTTGAGCGTGCCTCGGCTCTCCAAGCCATAGAGCTTCTGAAGCCCCGCAATGTGATCGGCAAAAGCACTGTTGAGTCAATTCAGTCGGGCGTTCTTTATGGATATGCCTCACAGGTGGACGGCCTGTGCCAGCTATTCCGTGAGGAAATGATCTCCCAGGGAAATGCCCCAGATGGTGTTCAAATCTTGGCGACAGGCGGCATAGCAGATGTGATAGTGCCGTTTTCCAAAACCATTCAGCGAGCGGAGCCTTGGCTGACATTGCACGGGCTGCGCAAGGTCTGGGAGAAAAATCGTCCGTCATGAAGTCCGATACGAATCCAGCAATGAACTCCGATACGAACTCCACCATAAGCCCCGATACGAATCCAGCCATGAACTCTGCCACAAACCCTGCGGCTGCATCGCCGCCCAAAGTCAGCATCGCGGCTGTGCGCCAGGAGTTTGACGGCTTGGAAGCTGGAACAGAAACTGGGCAGAGCCGTGCCGTAGCTGGGCGGTTGATGCTACGCCGAGTCCAGGGCAAGGTCGCCTTCGGGACGATTCAGGACAGCACCGGCAGGCTTCAGATATTCGCACCCGCGGCCCGCACCTTTGAGTTTGCGAAATTCTGCGAGTGCTCTATTGGCGATTGGTTGGAGGTCAGCGGGGAAATCATGACCACCCGTCGCGGGGAGCTTTCGGTTCGTGCCGACCATTGGCAGGTCTTGGCTCGCACTGAGAATCCTTTTCCCGACAAGTGGCATGGGCTGGCAGATGTTGACACCCGTTACAGGCAGCGCTACCTGGATTTGTGGGTGACTGAACAAGCCAGAGAGACGTTCGTTCTGCGCAGCAGATTGCTGTCTGAGACCAGGAGTTGGCTTGAGGCTCAGGGCTATGTGGAGGTGGAAACGCCGATTTTGCACCCCATTGCTGGCGGTGCCTTGGCGAAGCCCTTTGTGACTCATCACGAGGCTTTGGACAAGGATTTGTATTTGCGGGTGGCTCCCGAGCTGTATCTGAAACGGCTTGTGATTGGGGGGATGGAAAAGGTTTATGAGATTGGCAGAGTTTTCAGAAACGAGGGTTTGTCAACCCGCCACAACCCTGAATTCACCCTGCTGGAGTTGTATTGTGCCTACGGCAACTACGAAACCATGATGGATTTGACCAAAGAGTTGATTGTGCATCTAGCGCAGAGCTTGCTGGGGACTTTGCGTCTCATATATGGTGATAGGGAACTCAGTTTGGAAGAGCCTTCCGGGGTTAGGGTGTCGGGGGATGCTGGCCCGGCGAATTCCTCTGCTTCGGAGCGTGCTTCTGTCTCTGCCCCCACTTCCACGCCCGCCCCAGCGCTTGCCTCTGCTCCTGCTGGCACGCCTTGGCGCAGGGTGACGATGACGCAGCTGCTTCATGAGAAGTTGGGTGTGGAATTTGGTTTGGATACGCCATTGGAGGATCTCAGATCGCTTTGCCGGCAACATGAAGTTTTAGTGCAGGAGTGGTGGGGAGCTGGGAAACTGCTGTGTGAGCTGTATGAGAAAACCTGCGAACCCAAGATTTGGGAGCCAACTTTTGTGGTGAATTATCCTCTGGAGGTCTCACCCTTGGCTATGGAGTGCCCCGAGCAGCCGGGTTGGACTGAGCGCTTTGAGCTGATCATCGCCGGCAGAGAGGTTGCCAATGCTTTCAGCGAGTTGACCGACCCGCAGCAACAGCGCGAGCGATTTGAAGCTCAAGCCAGCTACCGCCAGCAAGGTGATCTGGAAGCCATGCCCATAGATGAGGATTATCTGAAAGCCATGTCATACGGCATGCCACCAACCGGAGGTCTCGGCATTGGCATTGACCGGCTGGCCGGCTTGTTAGCCAACCAGCATGCGATCAGGGACGTTCTGCTGTTTCCAACCCTACGCTGACCAAGTCGCAAGTTCTCAAGGAGGGAGCAGGCGGCCGGGAACTTTTTGCCTGTTGGGAAAGTCTAAAGGAATATGAGGCTTGAAGCACAGGCTGAGAACACCACATTCTGATTTACGACAGGAGACAGATTTATGCCTAAATTTAGCAATGTGTAGCTCCCATATTGTGTTGTTTTTATTGCAGATGTCATTATAACATAGAAGTCTCATATTCATACTCAATTTCAATTTTCTTGATGTGCGCTTTGCGTGCTTTAGGAATTTTGTCTCGTTGTTATCTCACCTTAAAAGGCCTACTTTCAATATAGTGTGTGTGACGTCCGTCGAAAACGGCGACAGTAACTTGAGCGCGCTCTGTTTTTGGTATCATACCTGTAAGATCTATTTCAACTTCAGAAGTATCTGCAGGAATAATTCTGGACTCAGATCTAGGGAATCTTCCCCAAGACAGAGAAGGATTGTCGAAAGAATCGCTAGAATTGTTCTTATATCTCCAAAAAACCTGATATTCCCAATCAATATCTGAATCGTTTGTCACAGCCAAGGTAAACTTGATGGGTCCACTAGGAGAAAATGTCTCACTTTCAGAAAGACGGGCATAAGCTTCAGGAAAATGATGATAAAAGGGATGTAAAGGACGCTTCACATTAGCTAATTCTTCCCTGCCTCTCTTCAAAACAAAACTATCATAACTGGGAGGATCAACAAGACGACCTTCAAGATATAAATCAAACACACCAACTTGCCTACCAGCTCCATCAAAAAGATCATTCCATGTTTCCCAAGCCCTTAAACGAACTTCACCTACTTTAACGCCTGCCTTCCACAATTCAATGGAATGCCTAGCGCAAGATGTGCACTCAGGCTCAGAAATATCATCTTCAATCCTGAACCTACTAGATGGATAGGTGCGAACTAGAGCCGAGGCATCCCAAGAAATATCTATGTTGACAAATTTTCTTTCATCACTAACATATGCGGAAAAAATATGAACAGTACTGTCATCTTTATCTAGGCTCAAAACAGCAGTCAGTGAGACTCCAGCCAAAGTCGCAATGGAGATGACAGCAGCAACTACACGAAACAGCCTAGGAAGCTTATTTTTCATCGCTGCCTCCTTGTCGTATAGTTCTCATATATCACCAGATCCTCGTGCGATACACCCAGAATCGTGTCTGTTGTCAGTTCTCTGTAGATCACGTCAAAACCGGCATTGCCCCTGATCGTGTCATTGCCAGGGCCACCCCTGATCACATCATCGCCCCACCCGCCATGTATCAGGTCAGACCCTTCTCCACCCTCTATGAAATCATTGTCATCGTCGCCGAACAACCGGTCAGCACCTGGCCCACCCTCAATCGCATCACTACCTCCGGCTCCATAAACCCTGTCATCGCCCAAGCCCCCAAAAAGTCTATCATCACTACGGTGACCCAAAATCAAGTCATTCCCCAACCCCCCACGAATGACATCGTTGCCGACACGACCATAAAGCCTATCATTACCAGCACCGCCCAAAATGATGTCGTCACCAGCTCTGCCATCAATGAAGTCATCGCTACCAAAGCCACAAATCACATCAGCACCATTGGTGCCCATCAGCGTGTCATCACTCTCTGGCTGACTGTTCTCGCACACGGTTGAGCTAAATACTATAGGTGGTGCAGCCTTAGGCAGTGGCAATGCTGAAAAAATTCTAACAATAACGCGTGCTCTCATCATGGTTCTATGAATATGTAGGTATGCGTGATATATGGTAGTGGTTTTGCCCTGATGTACCCATGCTATATCTATTTCTTTTTCAACAGAAGCTAAATCTTCTCCAGAGTTACCTCGGCTTGTGCATTGACCAGCATTGCCCGTGATCTGATCATCGCTTAGCCCGCCATGAATTAGATCACCGCCCAAAGGCCGATATTTTGCAATGTGCAGCTTTTTTCTGATATTGATTTTGTTGCACATCTGAGTATTTGAAGAAAGTTTCATGAGGTTATTCTATTTCACAAAATTTTAGTATGTGAACATTAGCAGATTTATCGTACAATAAATGGTACGGTTTCAACAAATTGTGTGTGAGGCCCAGCGTAAACAGCAACGCCAACTTGGGCCCAGTTTGTTCTCGGTATTAGACCTGTGAGATCTATTTCTATCTTAGTCCTTAAAGGGCCACTTGGAGGAATAATACCAGCCGCAGATCTTGGAAATTTTTCATAGGATAGTCTCTCTTCGGAATCGCTTGCATATTTCCAAAAAACTTGATACTCCCAATCAAAGCTTGAATTGTTCTGTGCGGACAAAGTAAACTTTATGGGTCCGTCAGCAGCGTACTCAGGTCTGATAGAATCACGATATTGTTCTTCTGGGAGACCAATAATGGAAATAGCAGGGAGAGGAGTGTAATCTTGTTCTACAACTGTTATTTCCTCGCCATTTTTTTTCAAGACATAGCTAGTGTATTCGGGGGGATTAACCATATGGCCCTCAAGATATAATGAGAACACTCCAATTTGGCTGCCATCTACATCATAAAGATCATTTCTTGTTTCCCAAGCATTCAGTGGAACCTCGCCTACTCTAACTCCTTTCCTGCGCAGCTCGATAGTATAACCCCAACATTTTCTAGACCGACACTCAGGTTCAGAATTATCAATCTCAAGGCCAAACATAGCAGAAGGATAAGTACGGACTATAACAATAGACGGAAAGGCAAAAAACAAAGAAGTATCAATGCTAGTACTATCATCGCCGACATACGCTGAGAAAACATGAACAACTCTGTCACTCCTATCCACGCCAAACCCGGCCATCACTAGGACTCCAGCTAAAACTGCAAATGAAATGACCGCAGTAACAATACGAAACCCACTATGTGTCTTGCCATTCATCATTGTTCCCCGGTTGAGTAGCTCTCGTATATCACGAAATCCTCATGTGATGCACCCAGAATTGTATCAGTTGCTAGTTCTCTGTATATCACATCAAAACCGGCATTGCCTCTGATCGTGCCATTGCCAGGGCCGCCCCTTATCACATCGTCGTACCAACCTCCATGTATCAGGTCAGACCCTTCCCCACCCTCTATGGTATCATTGTCATTGTCGCCGAACAACAGGTCAGCACCTGGGCCGCCATCAATCGTGTCACTGCCTCCAGTGTCGTAAACCCTGTCATCGCCAGTGCCGCCCAAAATTGTGTCGCCGCCTAATCTGCTGTCAATGAAATCATTACCATCCAACCCGCAAATTACATCAGCCCCGTTGGTGTCCATAAACGTGTCATTGCCCTCAGTTAAAATATCTTTACCTCCAGTTGAGCCATATGCTACAAGCGACGCAACCCTAGGCAGAGTGGATACTGAAAGAACCCTAGAAATAACAAGCGCGGGCATCATGGCTCTGTGGATATGTAGGTGTCATTTATTATAGTGTCCTGTTCTGTTGAACCCTGAATAGCATTATAGCTTTATGTTGCTAGTAATCGGTTTGACAAGTCAGTGGCCTGTTTCTAGTTTGGGGTTGCGCTACTGGCTTGTTCTATGAAGATATCTGCTGTGTCGGTAGCTGATATTCCTTGGCTGTTGGTCCAGGTAAAGGTGATGGTGTGAAGGCCAAGTGTGAGTTCATGGCTTGAAATCCTCAAAGTGCTACCAATTCCTAAATGTCCATCAATGTTGCTACTCCAACTATAAGCGTCACGATTAGATGATAACTGACGCTCATCAAAATCTCTGCCAAAACCTGACAATAAAAGACAAGCTCTGTCTATAGTCCGGCATCCGTTTTCTGATAGCCTTCCACTAGCATCATAGGTGTCTTCTTCTGCGTCTAGTAACTGAGGCTCTATTCCTGTTATCTCCAAGTGCTTTCTTGATTCTTGGGGCTTAATAATTTGTGCTATGGGAGGCCGTTCTCCTATTGTAAAAGTTGGAGTTTCCGCAAGCAGTGAATGAGTCCCATCGGACACCGAGACAGCCATCCTAGCCGCATCAGTTTTGGAGAAATGAAAATTCGGAATCTTTATCTCGACAGAAGATGTACCTGCAGAAATAAAACTCGACCAATTAGCAAGTTGCAATTGCTCGTAATTGTTGTCTTCATCAGTTTTGAACAATTGATAAGTTAAATCATCACCGTCCTTATCTTCAACAGATAAAGAAAACATAACTGCTTCATTCCCATCAATAATTTGGTTTTTCGAAATACCAGAAATACTAGCAGTCGGAGTATGAGCAGACCGCTTCACTGCAGTTAATTCCTCACCATCTTTCAACAAAGCATAGCTATGATAATCAGGTAAATTGAGGACATAACCTTCTAGATAAATTTCAGTACTGCCTCCAATTCTACCATCTTCAGTTGAAAAGGTTGAGTTTATTGTCCCAGATCTCAAGGCTCTTCTTTTTAGGCTGGTACCTGAACTGTCCCGAAACTCTAAAACATAACCTTCACAATTTCTGGAACTGCAAACCGCCCCTGATCGTATCGTTGCCTCGCCCACCGTGAATCACATCAGGCCCATCACCACCCTCCAAAACATCATCGTCGTCCTCACCGAACAGCTGGTCCGCACCACGCCCACCTGCGACCATGTCATTTGCTGGATACCAAGATTTAGCAATGTGTGGCTCTTTTCTGATGTTAGTTTTGCGGCACATCTCAGTATTTAATGGAAGTTTCATGCAAATATTCGATATTATAAATGTTTTGAATTGTGCCTCAGTTTTTTCATCTTACGCTAAATGGCCCACTGTCAGTATAGTGTGTGTGATACCCGTCGAAAACAGCGACAGTAACTTGTGCCCGATCTGTCTTTGGTATCATGCCTGTGAGATCTATCTCGACTTCAGAAGTGCCTGCAGGAATAATTTTAGACTCAGATCTTGGGAATCTTCCCCAGGACAAAGACGGGTCGTCGAAAGAATCGCTTGAATCGTTTGTATATCTCCAAAAAACTTGATACTCCCAATCATTATCTGAATCATTTGTCACAGCCAAAGTAAACTTGATTGGCCCATTAGAAGTAAATATTTTATCTGTAAAAAGTCGTGCAAAAGTTTGAGGGAAAAGAGGATAAAAGGGATAAGGTGGCGGCTCAACATTAGCTAGTTTTACTTCACCTCTATTTTTCTTTAAAACGAAACTATCATAATCGGGAGGATCCACCACACGACCTTCAAGATATAAATTGAACACACCCACTTGTCTACCAGCTCCATCATACAGGTCATTCCATGTGCGCCAAGATTTTAATTGAACTTCACCTACTTTAACGCCTGCCTTTCGCAATTCTATAGAATGACTTGTGCAATATGAGCACTCAGGCTCAGAAATATCAATTTCAAATCCAAACCTGTTAGATGGATAGGTATGAACTAGAGCCGAGGCATCCCAAGAAATGTCTATATTATCAATATTTTCGTTACTAACATATGCGGAGAAAATATGAACAATACTGTCATCTTCATCAAAGCTTAAAACAGCAGTCAGTGAGACTCCAGCCAAAGTCGCAATGGAAATAACAGCAGCAACAACACGAAACAGCTTAGGCAGCTTACTTTTCATCGCTGCCCTCTTGTCCTGTAGGTCTCATATATCACAAAATCCTCATGAGATAAACCCAAAATCATATCAGTCGCTAACTCTCCATAGATCACATCAAAACCGGCATTACCTCTGATCGTGTCACTGCCTCCGGCGCCGTAAACCTTGTCATCGCCCAAGCCTCCATAAATCAAATCATTCCCCAACCCTCCACGAATGACATCACTGCCGACACGACCAGAAAGCACAATCGGCTTATTCACAGCCGACATAGCCCCAGAAGGGCTTTGCGCAACAGCCTGCCCAACATCAACCACCAACAACTGCGACACCAACAAAACACCAACCGAAACACAAACACCAGAACGAAAACTGAAAACAAAACGCCGGCGGGGACACGACCCTACTACGCCGCGCACGAATCTTTTAGTTGCATTGAAACAGCCTTTTGCAGTAGCTTTGTGGTTCACAACACTTAGTATAATAAAATTATTGCAAGAAAACGCATTTTATGAAAATGATTTAAATCTAGAAAAATTTAGGCAAAAAACTAACCCAAAAACCAGCCAAAGCAACAAACGTAAACAAACAATGAGTGAAAAGGGCTACACCATTTAGATCCTGGTCGTAACCGCAGTGCTGGAGCTCATTGCTGCAGCCACCGGCGTGATCATCGCAGCCATCACCAGGAATTCATCAGACGATCTGCAAGAACAAACCGCCGACATCAAAAGCCCATGCAACGCAGCCGAAATTCACGACACCACCCTGGCAGCTGCCGGAGCAAAAGGCAAAAACGGCAACGACCGAGCAGGCAACCCATCTCCAAGGCTCAGCAATCGGCTGCATACCAGTCTGCCTCTGGTTCCCTCCCTTAACTATCCAAACAATTCACTCCGACAACATCACTTTCCTTCGCTCAGTGCCATTCGATGACGGGACCTATAGAACCAAATGAACCCATAGTGTATTTGTTTGAAATACCCACATCAGTATTCGACTCCGAAACAGGAACAGACCCCATCACAATAGGTGAGGGCAGCCCAGACGGATTCGCCTTCGGTGGCGAAATAACCGAAATCCGCGTAAACCCAGACCAAGAAAGCTGCAGCGCCTACGACAACCAAAACAACCAAATCCAAACCAACTAACCCCCCAGACGACCGTTCAATCGCCTCGACTTTTCTAGATGTGCTCTTTACGTTGGGTGTGCTCTTTGCTAGTTCTAGACGGCAGTCGCGGCCACATTCCCTAGCATTGATTCAGCCAAGTTCTGGGCCGCAGTGCGCAGTTTGTCAGAGTGGGAATTGTTCCGTAGTGCATCAAGAGCGTTGATGGCTTTGCTGGCCCAGCCATGCGCTGCATCTTTAGCTTGCCTGATCCCTGAGCCACAGCGCACCAACTCCAAAACTCGCTCCAACTGCGGAGGCTGCATTTCTTCAGCCAGCAAATGCCTGAGTTCATCTCCAGCGGGAGAATCCAACGTTATCAGCACTGGCAGAGTGTAATTGCCTTCCATGACGTCTTGACCGCTTGGTTTGCCCAGAACGCTGTGGTCTCCGATCAGATCGTTGATATCATCCAGAATCTGAAAAGCCATGCCGTAGCTTCTGCCGAATTCCGTAACCGATGCTATCTCCTCAGACGAAAGCTCAGCGGTGATGCCGCCGACACGACAAGAAGTAGACAGCAGGGAGGCGGTTTTGCCGCTGATGGATTTTTCGTAGCTTTCAACGGTTCGGTCGCAGTTGTAGGCATCTTGGTGTTCTCTGATTTGCCCTTCACACAACTCAGCAATGGTAGAAGCCAGCAGTTCCGAAAATTCAGTCCCCACCTGCGCCGCCAGCACAGATGCCTTGGCCAGCAAAAAATCGCCTGAGAGCACCGCTGTGATTTCGTCCCACTTTTCATTTACGCTGGCCACATTTCGGCGGGTAGCGGCTTTGTCCATAACATCGTCATGATGCAGCGAGCCCAGATGTACCAGCTCCACCGCCACGCCCCCCATGATGGAAGCCTCAGGTACGGGGCTGGCGGCGATGCCCGCGCAAGCCAAAGTCAGGCTGGGGCGAATCCGCTTGCCCCCGGCAACTATGAGATGGCTAGCAACTTGGGTGATGAAGGTCAGGTCGCTGTCAACCTCCAGAAGCAGGCGTTCCTCAACGCGCTTGAGGTCTGGAGCTATCTCAGGCAGGGCTTGGGCAACATCCAAATACATTTAAAGTCAGCCTATTGCGCTGGCAATCTTTTGGGCCGAAGGGTCAGGGGATGCGGGCGCAACGCTATTCAAAGCGAGCACACACAACGGCTTGCCAGGCCAGCCATTAGGTCGGGTTTGGCTTGCGCCAAGCCCCAAGCCTCCAAAAAAGTTCACAAAGATAATTGGCGGTTTTTATGGACTGCAAGTAAATTTTGTGCTATTATCTAAGAAACGACAAGTAGCAGCAAGTTGAATTTTGGGTCTTTCTGCACGGCTAAAGTTTTCAACTTCTTTACAAAACACCGGGGCATTCCTACCCCATCAACAATAAACCAAGGAGACAAAACCATGAAAAGAAAATCACTGTTTCGTTTGCTGACGACCATCTTGGGAGTCTTGCTGGCGACAGCCCTGATAGCAGCTGGTTGCGGTGACGATGACAATCCTGATACTTGTTTTGGGATTGTGGACGGATTTATTGAGGAGGCAACTGACAACGTTGCTATGCTGCTGTTTGCTGAACACGAGGGTTCGTTCCTAGTAGGCGCGGCTGCAGCTCTCAAGACCCAGACCAACAGGGTTGGTTTCATCGGCGGCGTCAACACCAATCTGATTCAGCGTTTCGAAGCTGGTTTCAAAGCAGGTGTGGCAGCAGTCAATCCAAGTATCCAAGTTGATTCCCAATACATCACTGAGCCCCCTGATTTTGACGGCTTCAATGACCCGGCTGGCGCCAGGATCATCTCCGACAGAATGTACAGCGACGGGGCTGACATTATCTACCACGCAGCTGGAGGCTCGGGAGTTGGGCTGTTTGAAGCAGCCAAGGAATATTCAGATACAAACGGTTCCAAAGTTTGGGCTATCGGAGTTGACTCCGACCAGTACAACACCGCTGATGAAAGTGTGCGTGAGTTCATTTTGACATCCATGCTCAAGCGAGTGGACGTTTCGGTTTACGACACGATCGCAGCCGCCAACAGCGGAGAGTGCTTGAGTGGCGTGCAGACATTCAACTTGGCCTCCGACGGTGTTGGCTATTCCACCACGGGAGGCTTTGTGGATGACATCGCCGACCAGCTGAATGACTTCAGGCAGCAAATTATTGACGGCGAGATAGAGGTGCCAGACACTGTCTAGCCTGTGATGCCTAGCTTGCGGGCGTTTTAGGTTCAACGTTGGGACGGTCTCAGATTGACGCTGAGGCCGTCCGCTTCGTCTCTTGCGAATCTGAACTTCCAGTTCTTGCAGCGCTGTCCATGCTGGGCCCAACCCTGCTAATACCACACAGTTGGCAAATATTTTGAAAACTTCCACTTTGAGTTGGCAGCCAAACTAAGATTGCATCGTGGTGGCTTCTTCAGTTGAAACTGCGACCTCTGCGGCTGAGCCTCAGACGATGGCTGGCTCCGCAGATATGGTTGCTTCAGGTGAGTGGCCAAGTGAAAAAAAAGACCAGGGGGCAGGTGCAAGGGAAGTCGTCATTGAGTTGCAGGGTATTACCAAGCGCTTCCCAGGTGTCATAGCCAACGAGGACATCAACCTCAAAATTTTCAAGGGGGAAATTCACGCTGTTTGTGGCGAGAACGGCGCTGGCAAGTCAACCCTTATGAAGATCATCTATGGCATGCAGCCGCCTGATGAGGGTTCCATTGTGCTCAACGGCACTGAAGTTCACTTTCATTCCCCCAAAGACGCTATTGACAGCGGAATCGGAATGGTTCACCAGCATTTCATGTTGGCCGGCTACCTTTCAGTGCTGGAAAATATAGTTCTAGGGGCTGAAAAGGACTTCTACAGAGGCTTGCTCAAGCGAGGCAAGTCTAAATCCCAAGAGCAGATAGAAAAGCTCTGCTCAATTTACGGTTTGGAGGTTGACCTCAACGCCAATCTGGAAACCTTAGAAGTCGGGCAGCGCCAAAAGGTTGAGATCATCAAAGCCCTATACAGAGGCGCTGAGATTCTTATCTTGGACGAGCCCACTTCCGTGCTCGTCCCGCAAGAAGTGGAAGAATTGTTTGAGACCATGCGAGAGATGGCTTCACAAGGCAAAACCATCTTGTTCATCGACCACAAGCTGGACGAAGTGCTAGCGATTGCCGACCGGATCACGGTTGTCAGAGCTGGCCGTTCCGTAGCTACGGTCAACAAGGACGAAGTCACCGCAGGCGAGCTTGCCGAATTGATGATAGGCAGCGAGCTGCCCACACCTGAAATCTTTGAGGAAGTTGAATCAGACGAAGTTCTGTTCCAAGTTGAAGCATTGAACCTGGCAGCCGACCACGGCGCGCCGGCCCAAAGCTCCAAGCTGCTGCTGAAAGATATAAATTTTGCCATCAGGCAAGGTGAGATAGTCGGGATAGCTGGCGTTGAAGGCAATGGGCAGGCAGAGTTGGTTGAGGCTCTACTAGGGGTGCGCCACGTCACTAGTGGTTCAGTCACGATGTGTGGGGACGACATCACTGATTGGTCCACCAGGGAGCGCCGAGAATCTCAGTTGGGATATATTCCGGAAGACCGCCACGAGATGGGTCTGCTTTTGCCCTCTCCGCTCTGGGAAAATACCATGTTGGGACATCAGGGCAGTGAGCCTTATGCCACCGGGGGATTTTGGCTGCACCCATCGGCAACCAAGGCCAAGTGTGCTGAAATGGTGAAGGAATTCGACGTTCGCACTCCCAATGTAAATGTCCCTGCCGATGCACTTTCGGGAGGCAACCAGCAGAAGCTGATCATTGGACGTGAAATGACCATGAACCCCAAGGTTTTGATTGCAGCACACCCAACCAGAGGCATTGACATCGGAGCGCAGGACGCAGTCTGGGAAAAGCTGCGCGTCGCTCGCCAGAACGGCTTGGCCGTGCTATTGGTTTCAGCCGACCTGGATGAGCTGATCGGCTTGTCAGACCGGCTTTTGGTGATTTTGCGTGGTGCAATCGTAGCGGAGTTGAACCCAGCAGAGGTAACCCCCAAGGAGCTTGGAAGCTATATGACCGGGGCCAAGTTTGAAACTGAGAGTTCTATGGTGTAAAGGGGCGTAAAGGCAGTGATTTCAACCGACGAGCAATTCCGATTGACGGGCGATTTGAGCTAGGTCTGGCTGATGAGCGATCCGAATCAAAATTCCTCAATGTCCAATTTCTGGTTCAGAAGTTGGAGACCTTCAACGGACGGCAACGGAACTGGAACTTCTCTAACTTCGCCCAGCCAAGTGGGATGGGCTTTGCTCACGCCAGTGGCCACCATTGTGATAGCAGTCTTTCTGGCGGGGATAATCTTGCTGGCTATCGGCAGCAACCCCATAACAGCTGCGCAAAGCATGTGGAGCAGCGGGCTGCGCCAAGAGTCCATCATTGACATTTTGAACCGGGCTACGCCGCTTTATCTGGCGGCTGTAGCGGTGGCCATTGGCTTCCGCATGAACATTTTCAACATCGGCGTTGAGGGACAATACATCCTGGCGGCCCTGATCGCGGCCAAAGTCGGTGCCGAAATCAACATCTGGGCACCACTTCATGTGTTGGTGATCGTTTTGACGGCTATGGCAGTTGGCATGGCTTGGGTGGCTGTTCCGGCAATTTTGAAGGTGACCCGTGGCGTGCATGAAGTCATCTCAACCATCATGATGAACGCCATCGGAGTTTCATTTGTGGCAGCTATTTTGCTGCAACGCTGGGATGAGCCTACCGCCAGTCTCAACACCAAAACCAAAGACATCCCGCCATCAGGCAGAATGCCAGACCTGAACGAAATTGTAGAGCTCGTCTCACGAGACATCGACAGGGTGCAGCTGCCTTCTGGGCAAATCATTGAAACATCCAAACTCTGGGGTTTTTTGATGGTTGCCATAATTGTCGGCTTGATCTACCACTACTTCATCAACCGCACGCGACCGGGTTTTGACATCAGAGCTGGTGGCGTCAATCCGTTGGCAGCTGAAGTAGCTGGAGTTGATCCAAATCGCACTGTCCTGACAGCCATGTTGATGAGCGGAGCTGTGGCAGGTTTGGTAGGTTTGCCAGAAATACTTGGGCGTGACTATTTCTATGGCTTGCAGTTCACCCAGCAACTTGGCTTCAGCGGCATTGCGGTAGCGCTAGTGGGGCAAAATCATGCTGGCGGGATCGCCTTGGCGGCTCTGTTGTTTGGTGTGTTGGATACAACCGGCCCCATTTTGGATGCCGACGGTCATGCCCCGGAGGAAATAGTTACCATCATCAAGGGCACCATGATCTTCACGGCTATTATCGTCTATGCCGTAGCCAGACGCAAACGCTTGGCCGAACAAGCTCGCTTGGCAAGCAAAGTCTTGTCAGCCAAGGAGAGGCCAGACACGCCCATAGCTGAGAATCCCGCATGAGTCTATTGAAACAAGCCCCTGCTCCAAGCGGTATGCCCCAGCCGGCTTCAGCCGGTTGGCAGGAGCTTTTTGCCCGAAATCGGGCGCTGAAGTTTACCGTGCTGGCTGTGCTGGGGTTGTTGCTGCTATCGCTCACCGAGCAGTTGGCCACTCCTATCACCGACGAGCTGGCATCCACCGGCACTTGGAGCACCGCGCTGGGTTGGTCTGTGCCCATTATGATGGCCGGCCTGGGAGGGGTCTTTGCCGAGCGGGCCGGGGTGGTGAACATTGGTTTGGAAGGAATGCTGATTTTAGGCACTTGGTTTGGCGCTTGGGGTACCATTGAGTTCGGGCCTGTGTGGGGGCTTTTGGTGGGAGTTATCGGCGGAGCTCTGGGAGGCCTCTTGCATGCCATAGCCACTGTGTCTTTCGGGGTCGACCACATTGTCTCAGGTGTGGCCATCAATATCACCGCTCCAGGCATCACCCGATTTTTGTCCGACCAGATTTTTGCTGACTTCGATGGCGGCAGCCTCACGCAGTCTCCGCGGGTCACAGGTGCTGGCGACTTCACCATGCCGTTTCTGGCGGGCGGCCGAATCCCAGGCATCGCTCCAGACGGCACGCCTGACATGTTGGGTGCCTTGGAACGTTGGGGGGCGCTGCAGCGAACCGTCAACCCCGACACCGGAGTGCCCGAAGACGTGGTCAACTGGAGCTGGTTCTTCGTCTCCCACGGCGCCGGCATCTTGCGAGGCTTTTTCTTGAACCTATCTTGGGCGACACTGGTGGCTTATCTGCTGATTCCGGTTTCAGTTTTTGTGCTTTGGAAGACGCCGTTCGGGTTGCGGCTTCGCAGTTGCGGTGAGCACCCAGTGGCAGCTGACAGCTTGGGAGTGGATGTCTATAGATACAAGTATTATGCCGTCATCATCAGCGGGGCTATGGCGGGTTTTGGAGGCGCATTTCTATCGGTGGAGTTGACCGGCATCTACAAGGAAGGTCAGACGCTGGGGCGCGGGTTTATTGGCTTGGCTACGGTGATCTTTGGCAACTGGAAACCCGTGGGCATGGCAGCTGGAGCCTTGCTGTTTGGCGTGGCCGACACGCTGCAGCTGAGAGACCGTTCAGCTACGCACGCTGTGTTGCTGTTTTTGGCGATGGCCTTGTTGCTGATTGCCGTCTGGAAGCTGTTCAGCCGCAGCGGCAGCACTGGGCGAAATGCCAACGTCAATGGCGCCTTTGGGGAAAGCAGTTTTTGGGCTGGTCTCAGCAGTCAGCAAATTAGATCTGCTGCCATTTATACAGTGGTGGCTGTGGGCGTGGGTTTCTGGTATCTTTTCACCGACAACGTGCCCAACCAACTGCCTAAAGTCGTGCCGCACTTCACGGTATTGATCGTGCTGATGATCTATGCCACTAGGCTGCGCATGCCGGCTGCTGATGGCATGCGTTACCGGCGCGGCCAGCAATAGCTTAAACGCCAGCCATCAAGCCGTCAAAAACCCCGCCACCTAAAGCCCACCACCCCAAAAAGTTTTGTGTTATCCCAAGCACAGCTGGACAGCTACAAGTCAAACGGCTTTTTAGTCCTGCCAGATTTTGTCAGCCAGCAGAGTTGCTTGCAAATCCGTCAGCGAGCCGAGGCAATAGTCAGCGATTTTGATGTCAGCTCTCAGGCATCGGTGTTTTCAACCACCCAACAATCCCACACCCAGGATGAATATTTTTTGACTTCTGCTCATGCCGTGCGTTGTTTTTTGGAAAGCGACGCCATAGATGAAGCTGGCAATCTTCTGGCCCACAAGTCCCTGATTGTCAACAAGATCGGACACGCCCTGCACGACCTAGACCCAATCTTTGAAGAGTTCTCCTATCAGAAGCAACTGGCTGGCATACTGGAACAGTTGGGGTATGGCGCACCAGCTTATATTCAGTCAATGTACATTTTCAAGTCGCCGGGCATCGGCGGAGAGGTGGTGCCGCATTGTGACCACAGCTTCCTTTGGACTGATCCCCCCAGCGTGTGCGCGCTTTGGTTTGCAGTGGATGATGCCAACTGCGAAAATGGCTGTCTGTGGGCTTTGCCGCAGGGTCACTTGCGCCACCCCAAGACCCGCTTTCGTCTAAAAGATGCCGATGCTGCTCAGACTGGAACTATCACGGAAGTTTTTGACGACGCCCCATACAACAAATCGGAGTTCGTTCCTCTGGAAGTCGGCCGAGGCACGTTGGTTATCCTCAACGGCAAGCTGCCACACTTCAGCGACCACAACTACTCAGCCAAGCCACGTCACGCCTATACGCTGCACACCATAGATACGAAATGTCATTACCTGGCCGACAACTGGCTGCAGCGCAGTGACAGTCTGAGGCTGGTCAATGACGTTGTGGCTGATTCAGCGACCGATTCCAACCAGTGAGCGCAGTGGAGTTGCCTCAAGTGCAGACCAGCCGCGGTCTGGGTGTCTTGCATTTGTTTGGCAAAGTAACTGAGCAATTCAACCCAGCTGCAATGGCTGGAGTCATAAACCACGCCCAGCGCGAAGCCGACACACTGCCCCGGCCGGGCCTGCACGACTCCGTAGTTGAGGCGGCTCCCTATGCCATCCCCGCTCCCCAGATCATCACAGTGGAAATCCTGGGGCACAAGGCCGATCTTGGCTTCATGATCTTGGACTATGATTTTTGGCGTCTGCGCAGCATTCAAACGGCTTTGGGCAAAGCGGGCATCCACTGGGAGAGTTCCTACATTTCGTTGACTGAAATTTCCGAATACGCCGCAGGTGTGCCAGATGAAATGCGTTGGAATCGTCTGTATCCCAGGCTGGCGCCTCATCCCAAGCTTGCGCCCGAAGACAAGCCTGCCTGGTGTTTTTATCCCATGTCCAAACGCCGCTGGGAACAGCATAACTGGTTTCGTCTGCCCTACGAAGAGCGCAAAAGCCTCATGTATGAACACGGGGCCTCAGGGAGGAAATTTTCAGGGCGAGTGCTTCAGGTGGTAACGGGTTCTACCGGCTTGGATGATTTTGAATGGGGTGTGACACTGTTTTGCCAAGAGCCGCAGGACTTGAAGGATGTGGTCTATAACCTGCGTTTTGACGAAGGCTCAGCTCTATACGGGGAGTTCGGAGCCTTTTGGACGGGCATGGTGGCTGATCCCGAATCTATCGCCGCTAGATTTACGAGATAACCCAGTCGTTCATCTGGCTGGGGGCAAGAGTTGCCAAACCGAGCTGCGGGTTTGGGCTGGGGCTTGGAGGATTTGAGCTTGACTTGGACTCCCCCGAACTCTGTCGGCCTGGCTGACCATCAAAGGTAGGCTTTAAAGAGTGGCAACTTCCAACGCAGCAGCACAGCACGACGTGGTAGTGATAGGCGGTGGGCCCGGTGGCTATGCTGCAGCCCTGTATGGCGCCGCGGCGGGTTTGAACGTCGGCTTGATTGAGAAAGGCAAACTGGGCGGCACATGTTTGCATGTGGGTTGCATCCCTGCCAAGGAGCTTCTGGAAGTGGCTTCGGTTTACAAGACCGTGGCTGGGGCAAGCGAATTCGGAGTTACTGCTGGCGAGCCAAGTCTTGACATGGCGGTTGTCCAGCAGCGCAAGCAAAACGTAATCAACAAGCTCACCAATGGCGTAGCTTCGTTGCTGAAGAATCGCAAGGTTACAGTTTATGGCGGGCAGGGTCAGCTGTTGTCTGAGCCAGACAGCCCCAGCGCAGACCACAGGTATGTGCGCGCCGTGGGCCCCGATAACTCCGAGCAACTGCTGGCTGCGGCCAAAGTTGTGTTGGCTACTGGTTCGGTTCCCAAAAGCCTGCCGCTGCCAGGTTTTGAATTCGATGGCAAGCTGGTGATCAATTCCGACCACTTGTTGTCGATTGAAAAAGTGCCTTCTTCGGCGGTGATTATCGGAGCTGGAGCAGTGGGCTGTGAGTTTGCATCGCTGCTGAGTGATTTGGAGGCTGATGTGACCTTGTTGGAAGCTCTGCCCGTGGTGCTGCCTGGTGCCGATGCTGATGTGAGCAAAACCATAACACGTTCCTTCAAAAAACGCGGCATGAACATTCGCTGCGGCATCGCCGTTACAAGCTGCGAGAAGATGAAAAAGGCGGTGCGTATAACGTTGGACAACGGCGAGGTGGTTACGGCTGACTATGTGGTCGTAGCTGTGGGCCGACGCCCAGTGGCTGAAACTTTTGGCGGCGAAGACGCCGGGGTCAAGCTTGACCCGAGTGGTTTTGTAGTGGTGGACGAGTTTTGCCGCAGTTCCAGGCATGGGGTCTATGCGGTAGGCGATCTTGTTGCCACTCCTCAACTAGCGCATGTCGGCTTTGCTGAAGCCATGCTGGCGGTGGGCGATATCTTGGGCGAAGCCGTGATGCCGCTTGACTACGACTATCTTCCTTGGGGTATCTATACTCATCCAGAAGTGGCTTATGCAGGCTTGACCGAAGCAGCCGCTAAGGAAGCTGGCTATGAAGTCGTAACCGCCACGCACCGCTTTGGCGGCAATAGCCGAGCCATGATAGTGGGCGAGACGGAAGGATTTGTCAAGGTGATAGCCGAAAAGAAACCTGACGGCACTGCAGGCGTGGTGCTAGGGGTGCACATAGTAGGGCCTTGGGCTACGGAGTTGATCGGGCAGGCTTATTTGACGGTCAACTGGGAAGCTGAAGTTGCCGATTTGGCCAATTTAATCCAGCCGCACCCGACTTTGAGCGAGTTGTATGGTGAGGCCATGCAGTCGCTGGCAGGTCGTCCCCTGCACGGCTAAGCAACAGAGGTTTGATTCTGATGGCAGAAATTGTGCTACCCCAGCTAGGTGAGACAGTCACCGAAGGCACCATCACCCGTTGGTTTAAGCAGCCTGGTGAGTTTGTGGAAGAAAACGAGCCGCTTTACGAAGTTTCGACAGACAAAGTAGATACAGAAGTTCCAGCTGATTCAGCCGGTCAGGTGGCAGAAATACTGGTGGCTGAAGGCGAAACGGTTGAAGTGGGCACGCTGCTGGCCAAGCTGCACCAAAAAGACGCCGGGGGTGCTGGAGATGCTGAGGGGGCGGCCAGAGACGCTGAAGTTACGCCTGAAAGCGGGTTATCACCGCCCGAAGTTGCACGCGCCGCGCCGTCAACCGCCCCAGAACCCACAGCGCAGCCCGCGCAGGCTGCCCCAGAACCCGTTGCACGCGCTGCAGCGGCCACACCTGTCATCTCAACGCCAACTGCTATAACACCAGCCACTCTAGTGCCGGCCTCGCCGGTGGTCAGGCGTCTGTTGCGCAAGCACGGTCTCGACCCGACAGCCATCCAAGGCACGGGCCCCAAGGGTCGCATCACCCGCAAAGACGTCGAGGCAGCCATCGCCGGTGTGTCTCAGCGGGGTTCTGTCGGCAGTCTGCAATCCGAAGCAACTGCTGGGGGGGCCGCGGCTGCTAGTGCTGCGGCTTCCAGCGCCGCCGCGGGTGACACTGCCGTTGCCAGCACCGCCTTAGAGAGCAATATCGTCCCGCTGAGTCGAATTCGCTTGGCCACCGCCGAGCACATGTTGCGGTCTAAAGCTACCTCGCCACATGTGTTGACGGCAGTGGAAGTTGACTTTGAAAATGTTGAGAAAGTCCGCCAAGCTCACCGGGCCGAGTGGAAGCAAGAAGAAGGTTTCAGCCTCACCTATCTGCCGTTCATTGCCCGAGCAGTTTGTGATGCGCTGGACGACTACCCGCATATCAACGCCTCAATTGAAGGTGAAAACCTTTTGGTGCATCGCAGCATCAACTTGGCTGTGGCGGTGGATTTGGATTTCCAGGGATTGTTGGCCCCTGTGCTCCGAGGCGCTGAAGATCTTCGCCTGCGAGCCATCGCCCGCAAAGTGGTGGATCTTTCCCGCCGGGCCAGGGCCAAGAAGTTGAGTCCAGATGAATTGACCGGTGGCACCTTTACGTTGACCAATCCAGGGCAGTGGGGCACCATGATGCAGTTCCCCATCATCAACCAGCCTCAAGTCGCCATCTTGTCCACCGATGGAATCAAGCGCAAGCCGGTGGTGGTAACGGATGCAGATGGGGGAGAGTCAATTGCCATTCATTCTGTGGGAGTTCTGGCTCTGGCGTGGGATCACCGAGCTTTTGACGGGGCTTACGTGGCTGCCTTTTTGGATGAGCTGCGCAAAATCATTCAAGTGCGCAACTGGGAAGAAGAACTGGCCTGAACAAAAGGCAAGCAAACAGGCCAAAAGAACAAAGGCAATAATTGCCCTAAGAAATTGCCCAAAGAGTAGTTAGTTGAGTCAAGACTTAGCCACCTTAAAATCCAGAGCAGTTCTGGATATTTCAGCGCAGCGGTTGAGAATTCGTTGGTTGGGCAAGGTAGCGTATCTGGATGCTTGGGCTCTGCAAAAGGCACTATTTGACTACAGCCCAGACAACCACCTGCTTTTGCTGGAGCATCCCCACGTCTTCACCTTGGGTTCAAACGCAACCGAGGAGAATCTGCTAGTTGCCCCTGACTCAATGGGGGCTGAGATTCACAGAGTTGAAAGAGGCGGCGACATCACCTATCACGGGCCTGGGCAGCTGGTCGGATATCCCATTTTGTCGCTGGCTTCTCAGCGTGGCGGCATGATTCACACGGTCGCCTATGTCCGCACGGTAGAGCAGTTGCTGATTGACGCTCTGGAGGATTTAGGGTTGACGGAGGTTGGACGTTTAGGTCGCTACCCGGGTGTTTGGCTGCACCCCGATTCTGCTTCGCCCGCCAAGCTAGCAGCTGTTGGCGTGCGTCTCAAGCGCGGACGCACCATGCATGGTTTTGCGTTGAATGTGAATTGCGACCTGTCGTGGTTCCACAAAATTGTACCCTGTGGGATCAGCGAGTATGCCGTTACATCCCTTCAGGAAGCTGGGTTGGAAGTCAGCATGGAAGAAGTGGTTGGCAGCGTGGCCCAAAGGGCCGCCCAACTCTGGGGAGCAGCGGGCTGGGAATGCCAACAGATGCCATTTGTCCAGCCTGCTGGCGATGCGAGCGAGCGAGATGCACACCCGTTGTCGGCGGCCGCGCGATCCGCCGACAGTGTCCAACCTGATGGCCAGCCCGACAGCCACACCCAACCCCAAGGCACTCATGAAACTTCTGCTAGGCACCGGCGCAAGCTAAACGAAGCTGGAGTAACTATTTCCCTGCCGTACAAAGAGCGAAAACCTCCTTGGATGAGAGCCAAGTTTGAGGCGGGGCCCAATTACTGGCGTCTGAAACAAACACTCAGAGGTCTCAGCCTGACAACAGTTTGCGAGGAAGCCGGCTGTCCCAACATCTCAGAATGCTGGAATGCTGGCACTGCTACCTTCATGATCAACGGTGACCGCTGCACGCGCTCTTGCGGATTTTGCCTGGTTGACACTCGCCGTCCCACATTGCCTGACCCACAGGAACCCCAGCATCTAGCGAATGCCGTTGAGCAGCTGCAGCTTGACTACGTTGTCCTCACCGCTGTGGCCAGAGACGATCTGCCAGACGGAGGGGCTCGGCAGTTTGCCCAATGCATGAGGGCGATCAGGCAGCAGAGTCCCAACACGGCTGTGGAAGTGCTGATCCCTGATTTCAAAGGCAACCGCGAGGCTCTGGGAACAGTTTTTGAGGAGCAACCTGTGGTCTTGAATCACAACTTGGAAACCGTGCTGCGCCTGCAGCGCGCGGTGCGCCCCCAAGCAAGCTATGCCCGCAGTTTGGCAGTGCTGGCTTTAGCCAAAGAGTCTGGCTTGACAACCAAGACATCGCTCATGGTGGGCTTGGGGGAAACCGAAGCAGAGTTGGCAGCTGCAATGGCAGACTTGGCAGCGATCAGAACAGACATCTTGACCGTAGGCCAATACCTGCGCCCCACCGCCAACCACCTGCCACTTGCCAAATGGTGGCATCCACAAGAATTTGAGGAGTTGGCTAGGCAGGGCCAGGCATTGGGGATTGGACATGTAGAAGCCGGCCCACTAGTGCGCTCCAGCTACCAGGCTGCTCACGCCGCCAGCAATGTGCTGACTTCTAGCCGCGCACCGGCCCTGTAGGCGAACCAGCCCCAGCCAGCTAACCAACTTCCAGCGGCTAACTGATAGCCAAGCTTTAAGCACACCTCAAATCTCCCAGAAAGAGCAGTTCCATAGCCTTTGATGTTTCCACAGTTCTGCTGATGTGGGCTGTGGGAGGTTTGTGGTTTGTCTGGCTGACGGGACGCTACAGCTTTGTCAGTGTCGGTTACCGTTGGCTGGGCTATGCAGTCTGGGGGAGCTTGGCAGCTTTGGCAGCTTCCTTGGGAGTGGTTAGCGACGGGGTGCTAGTGCGAGACACGGCGGGCTTTGCGGTAGTGGGGCTAATCGGGTTGGCGCTGCTGTCTTCATTGCCGAAGGTTGCGTCAAAGAGCCGAGTCTCCCAGCCCTTGGGCACCGCCACCGTCGCCCAGCGGCTAAATGCCGCAGCCATAGCAGTAGGGCTGGTGGGGCTGGTGGCTGCAGGACTTGACGCCGGCACAGAACTGGAGACCTCCTCAGCTCTGTTCATTTTGCGCATCATCGTGGGGGCGCTTTTTCTGGGTGCAGTTACCAGCACGATGCTGCTGGGGCATTGGTATTTGGTGCAGCCAGGGATGTCGAGACAGCCCCTGCTGGAGTTGACTTTCTGGGCTGGAGGCCTTTGCTTGGCTGATGCCATGGTCTGGTTGGTGCCGACAGGCATGATTTCGGTGATGGTAGGAGCCCAGGAAACTTCAGGGAACGCTCTGTTGGGCTGGTTTTGGCTTGTGTGCGTCTTAGCTACGGCGGGTTTGCTGGTTACCACCCGGCTGGCGCTGAAAGAACCGCGCTATTCGGCTGTGATGGCAGCTACAGGTTTGTCGTACCTGGCCATAATGACGGCCTTTGCAATGGAGCTAGTGGCCCGCGCAGGTTTGTTCGGCTAAACAGCTTGGCGCGCCAATTCGATGAATTCCGCAGCTCGCATGTCTTGGCTGTTTGAAGGCCGCTGAACTGCCAGCAGAGTCCGCTGACAGACAAACTTGTGGCGCAGCGTCTCCAACTGAGGGAGTTCGTCAGCCAAGGCAAGCGGCAGCACCGTGTGGGCTATGCCCAAAGCGGCCATTTGACGCAGCACTATTGGGTTGCGCGATTCCAGAGTTACGTGCGGGCTGATTCCAAGCTGAGCCAGCCCCCGGTCTATCAGGGCACGAGTTCTGGAAGTTGCTGGAGGCATAGCCCAGGCTTGAATGTTTTTGTCCTGAGGCGAAAACAAGTGCAGGGGTTCGGTGGCGATTTCAGCACTGGTCATCTCCTCGGGAACTGGCTCAATCATAAAGGCAAGGTCAATTTCAAAATCTCTCAGACGTTGAAGCAGGGCATTGCTCTCCGCCACAAAAATTTGCAGTTCCACTTGAGGCCGGGCCAGGCGGTATTCCTCCAACGCCGACGGCAGCAGGTAGAGCACGGCCGCGTCAATCATGCCCACCCGAAATACACCGGCAGAGCCTTTGGTGTAGGAGTCCAGCCAGCGTCTCAACTCATGGGCTTTGCTCAGAACTTCGTTTGAGAACTCAGCCACATACACCCCGGCTGGGGTCAGTACCTTGCGCCTGCCCCGAGTTTCCAGCAGTTTCACACCCAGTTGCTCTTCAAATGAGGCGATGGCCTGGGAGATAGCTGGTTGTGAAATATGGAGTGCTTCTGAGGCTTGAGAGAAGGTTTTATATTGTTGGATGGCTTTGAGGTAGGCCAGCGTCCGAGTTCGGAATTCCACTCCGACTGGAGGCTCCGTCCCGGCTGTGTAAGCTTCAGTGTCAATGCCGAGGTCGCTGTCAGGGCTGCTCTCGTCCATGGCATCCAGTCTAATATATAAGTAATTCTTATCAATACTAGAAAAAGATTTTGTTTGTAATTACTAATCAATTTTGAGATAATGGAAAGACAGGAACTTGAGTGTTTGCGTTTAGGCAGACCTGCGAGCGCATTTTGATTGAAGAAAGGCAGACAGAAATGACTTCAAATGTGAATTCAACCGACCAATCCATCAACGTTGCCATCGTAGGAGTTGGCAATTGTGCTTCTTCGCTGGTCCAAGGTGTGGAATATTACCACAGCATCCCGCACGACGCCGAGGTGCCCGGCATCATGCATCCCGTACTGGGGGGATACCACATAGGAGATGTCAACTTCGTAGCAGCCTTTGATGTGGATGCCGACAAAGTGGGCGTGGATATAGCTAAAGCAGTTTTTGCAGGTCAGAACAACACCTACCAATTCAGCGAAGTCTCTCTGGCCGGCACGCAAGTCAATCGGGGGCCCACTTTGGATGGTCTAGGGTCTTATCTGAGCGGGGTCATTGAGGAGTCGGGCGAGCCTGAGTGCGATGTAGCAGCTGTTTTGAAACAGACCGAAACGGATGTAGTGGTCTCCTATTTGCCAGTCGGCTCAGAAGAGGCCACACGTTGGTATGCCAGCCAAGCTCTGGAAGCTGGTTGCGCTTTTGTCAACTGCGTGCCGGTTTTCATTGCCGGGGACAAACAATGGGCTCAACGTTTTAAGGACAAAGCAGTGCCTATTGTGGGCGACGACATCAAATCGCAGGTGGGCGCCACCATTGTGCACCGCAACTTGGTTAGGCTCTTCGCCGACAGGGGGGTCAGAGTGGACCGCACCTATCAGCTGAACTTTGGCGGCAATACCGACTTTTTGAATATGCTGGAGCGTTCTCGTTTGGAGTCCAAGAAGATCTCCAAAACTCAGGCAGTTACCAGCCAGTTGTCTCAAGACTTGTCCAGTTCAGATGTGCATGTCGGCCCGTCCGACCATGTGCCATGGCTGGGCGACCGCAAATGGTGCCATATTCGTATGGAGGGAACCACCTTCGGGGATGTGCCGTTGAATTTGGAGTTGAAGCTGGAGGTTTGGGACAGCCCGAATTCGGCAGGCGTCGTAATTGATGCCATCAGGTGCGCCAAAATTGGTTTAGACCGAAAGATTGGCGGCCCATTGTATGAAGCCTCGGCTTATTTCATGAAGTCGCCTCCCAGGCAGATGCTGGACGAAGATGCCCGAGACGCGGTTGAAGAATTCGCCCGCTGGCAAGACCGCTAGACAGGGCTAGGCGCAAGACCAGACCAGAAGCCAGGCGTAGGGCAGGGCCACGCGCAAAAGGCAGCCAGTTGTCAGCCAGGTGTTATTGTGTGGCTAAGGCCAATGGCTGTAGCGGGTGGCATGGCTGTAGCGGGTGGCGGCTTCATGCGGGTTTGTAAAAGCGCCAAAAGCCAAAAACACTTTAATTGTTGTTGTGAAATAATATCTATAAAGTAATATAAAACAATTGGCAAATGTCCATTAAACAATTTCAGGCGTATTAAACTAATAAAGGTAATTCTTTTGAAACGATGTCTTAGTACAGGTTTTTCCTGCTTCAGGAATGGCTCTGTTTCAAAATCCCTGCGTGGAGAGCAATGAATCCCAAGGATCCATCAGAACAACAAGACAAGCAAGAAGCTAAGGCAGCCGCTAAGGCAGCCAAGCAGGAAGCCGCGGCCCAAAAGGCAACTGAGAAGGCTGCGGCCAAGCAAGCAGCTGCGGCTCAGAAAGCGGCTCAGAAGGCTGCGGCCAAGCAGGCAGATTCTGAGGAATCTGTCTTGAAGCAAGAAGTCTCCTTTCGTCGCAAAGCAAAGGACGACCAACAACCCGAAGCAGTTGCCCCGGCAATGCCTCCCCCGCCCGCTGCAGCCTCGGCGCAATCGTCTGCCTCAGGTGTGCCTGCCACGTCTTCGCCCCAACCGGCGACTGCGCAGGCAGCCTCGCCGGCTGTGGTCAAGGCGGAAGTTGTGGAACAGTCCAAGAAATCTCGGCTGGGGCAAACCGTTTCCTTGCGCCGCAGAGCCGCTAAGGAGGGCAAGGGTGTTCAGCGTTCCATTCGTCCTATTCGCTCACGCAGCCAGCAGACCACCTCGCGCCTGATCTGGGCTGTATTTGGCATGGCACTGGTGATTGTGGCGGTAGTCGGGTTTTGGATTGTGTTGTCCTCGGCCAACGAAGAAGAGCCGACCACTGTGGAAGTTTTTGTAACCACCCGAGCTCTTGAAGTCAACGAATTTCTGGCACTTGATGCGCTGAAGGTGGTTGAACTAGAGGTGGAAGGCATCAATCATGTGCCAGCTTCGCAGTCGGAAGACATTATCGGTAGACGGGTGATTCTCCCTGTGCCCGCCGAAGTGCCCCTGACTTTAGGCGCCTTGGGAGGATTGCCTGAAATTGAAGGAGGAGCCAACCTCAAAGAATTCAACCTGAGTGGTGAGATAATCGGCAACACAGAGATTGAAGCTGGCGACCGAGTCGTAGTGCTAGCCGTGCCTGGCGAGGCAACGGACAAGTTTTTTGCCGTTGAGATGGTGGATGTGTTTGAAGTGGGCGAGCAAGGCATCATAATCCAAGTTTCCTTAGAGCGGCGCGCTTGGTGGGAGAATTTGGTAGCGCAGTACAGCGAGTTGGATGGAGTCAGTTTTGCATTTGAAGAAGTCGACACTGTCAACCATCCGCTTTGCTGGCGGGAGCGCTACCGTTTCGTCTATCAAATTGAGGCGCTTTCCACGGAGGAGTTCAGAGCTCTGCTGGCTGAGTTGGAATGCCCGCCAGAGTGGCTGGATGATGCTCTGGCGAACCGACCCACTGGAGGCGATGGTGGCGATCCCTTCTTCGGGGTGCCTGGCACCGACGAACCAGAAGAAGAGGCAGGGTCTATCTCTGAGAACCTGGAAGAAAATCGCTATTCCAGCAATGCTCCGCCAGATGATTTGACAGACCTGCTGGCCACCGAAGACGAAGGCAGTACAGGCTCAGGCGGCGGCGGTGGTGGTGGAGGCGGTATACCTGGTTTTGATATTGGGCCGCCCCCGGGACCTCCTGGACCAGGATCGTGAACCTTCGGCTTCAGCACTCTCTCGTCAAGCAGCTATGACAACCCTGCCAATCTGTCGCTGCCAGAAATTAAAGCCTTAGAGTTATAGCATGCTGTTGGTCTTCGGCACGCACGGCTCCCCCGGAGCTACTACGAGTTGCATCTTCACGGCGGCTCTGTGGACGGCCGGCAGCAGGTCGGTGGGCTTGGTCGATGCCGACCCGACCGGAGGCACTTTAGCTGCCCACTTGAGGCTTTTCCAAGACCCCGGCGTGGCTTCGTTGATCATCAACAACACCATTGACGCCGACACTCTGCTGACCTGTTCGCAAAATGTGCTGGTGGAAAAACTCCATGTCTTGCCGTTGCCCACATCGGCTTCAGGCTCTTCCATAGCGGTGGAAAGGCTGGCTGAAAGAGGTTTGGAGCTGGCTCAAGTCTCGACCCAGATTCCGCTAATTGTTGATGCTGGGAGAGCTTATTTTGGAACCCCTGTGGTCAAACTGATACCCCACGCCAGCGCGGTTTTGTTTGTAATGCAGAGCGCTCATCCACCAGCTCTGTCGTCAATGTTGTTTTATCGTCAAATGCTGGGCATAGATGCCGAATCGCTGTCGCATTCCGATTCCCTGATTGCCTCACGAGATAAACTTGAAGCCCTGCTGTCCAACTCCTTTGGACTGATAACCATAGGCCCCAAGTATTTCTCCGATGAAGAGTTTGAAGAACAAATTGGCCTGCCAGTGATTGCCAGCTTTCCCTACGACCCGCTGAGAGCTTACGATTTCGGAGATACGCTGCTTGGTGTCAACCGAGCATCCAAGCGATTCCTGCATGCATCCAGGAAAGCCTCAGACGCCATCTGGCAGTTTGCCTATCCGAGCCTCTCACAGAAGATAACAACTGAGGAAATTTATGTTGACGACCCGTTTGCCTTGGCCTTTGAAGACCCGGAGTCCATAGCTGCGGCTAGTGAAGTGCATAAGACTGAACAACCAGATGTGAAGCCCAGTAGGCGATTTAGTCGGCAAAAGGGTGGTTGATTAGTGGCTATCCAGGCTGAGTTGGCGGAGCCATTGGGCGAGTGTGGCAAACGCAGATAACTGAGTCAACACATTGCCAATACCTTGAGCCTGCCTAAAATGCCCAACAAGTTGAAATGCCTTAACAAGCCCAATGCTCCAACAAGCACTGCGTCACGGCAACATCGCTATAGGATAATTCTTAGATGAGCAGCTTTAACCCGACTAGAGTTCAAGCCCTCTTTGAGGAGCTTCGGGATGCGGTTATCCCTGAGATAACCACAATGGAACAGCACGGTTCCAGCAAAGAAGATGTTTTTGACTTTTCACACAGCTTTACCGACGACTGGCTGGCGGTTAGAGACAAGGAATTCTTGCTGTCGGGCAAGCCACCTCTTAGCGAAGCTGATAAGGAGCAAATCAGGTTTCGGCTCAAGGAACTGCTGGGGGCGGGGGCACTGGAGGGTCTGCTGTCTCTTACTGACGTTGAAAATATCCACGTTTTTGGCTCTCACAGGGCAGTTCTGACATATAACGATGGTCGAAAAGAGGAAATCGGTCCCATCACAGAGTCAGATGAGACCTTAATTGAACTTGTCCGCCACTTGGCCAGCGTAGGCAGCCGAACTTCCAGGCGTTTTGACCAGTCATCCCCCATTTTGGACCTCCGCTTGCCTTCAGGTCACAGAATGTTGGCCATTATGGAAGTTTCCGCCAGGCCACACCTGTCTATCAGGCGCCACGCCACGCACAAAGTTGATTTTGAATATCTGATTTCGATGGGAAGCATTACCCCTGAAGTGGCTGGTTTCTTGGAATGCTGCGTAGTTCCGCCAGCCCCTATAAACATGCTGATTGCAGGTGGCACCAACACTGGCAAGACCACCTTCATGAGAGGGCTCATCAGCACCATTCCCAAACAAGAAGTTTTGGTTACCATTGAAGACACCTTGGAGTTGCATCTCACCAAGACAGGTTCCCATGAGCGTTGCTATGAGCTGGAAACCAGGACGGCCAACATTGAGGGAGCTGGGGAGATTACCATGTATGACTTGGCCAAGGCTGCATTGCGGATGGCTCCCGACAGGGTTATCGTAGGCGAGGTGCGCGGGGGTGAGGTCATGCAGCTGCTGACCGCTATGGGGCAGGGCAATGACGGATCCATGGGCACCATCCACGCCAACTCTTCACAAGCTGTCATCAGCCGTATCCTCACCTATTCCCAGCGCTCGCCTGATGCCTCAACCCCCGACTTCGTGCTGCGCCAAGTGGGGGAGACATTGCACCTGGTTATTTTCCTGCAAATAATGGAAAACCAAAAACGTATAGTTTCATCCATTCGCGAGGTCATCGGTTATGAGTCAGGCGAGGTTCTCACCGCTGAAATCTTCAATTTGAATGAAGACAATGTCTTGACTTACAGGCGGCCTCTGAGCCCCAAGGGAGAGACATTCCGAAGATTGAAGATAGCCGGCTATGATTTCTCACAACTGGGCGATCCTGTGCCTGAAGAGGATGTGATGATGTTCTACCCGCGGCGCACAGCCGTTACGGTTGATGGCTCTTTGGATGTGGATGAAGATGCGGCAGCCATGTCGTCCATCAGGGAGTTTGAGACCGAAGCCGATTTTGCCTCCCAAGGGGATCCGGCTTTAGCCGACATCGCCAGCAACGGCGGTTTGGCCAAGACGTATTATCCAAAAGTAACCAATACAGATGAACCGGATGAGGAAGTTGAGACATCAGAGGAGCTAACGGCTGCGGAAGATATGGTTGCGGAAGATATGGCCGCAGAAGAAGAACCAGTTGAAGAGGCAGTCCCGACTGGAGAAGCTCGGTGATTGCAGTAATAATTCTGGGTGTCCTCCTGGGACTGGGTCTTTGGATTTTGGTAAGAGGCATTGTTGACCCGCCGAAATTCATTTCCCGAGAGCAAATTAAGCAGCGGGTTACCTTCACGCTTACACCGCTCAACACCCTCAAGAATCAATATGTTTGGATTATCGTCGGCAAGGTAGCCGGGGCGATATTGGCGGGCTTGCTGATTGGTTATGTTACAGGATGGGTGGGTGCCGGCATGCTGGCTAGTGTGTTGGCTTGGTATGGCCCGCAGATTGTTTCAGGCATGTTGTTGCGGCGCAGGAATTTAGCCCGCATTGAAAGCGTGGCACTATGGGCTGAGCAGTTGCGCGACCTAGTTACAGCCGGTGGTTCAGTCAGCGGGTCTATTTTGCTGTCGGCTCCTTATTCGCCTGAGCCCATCAGAGCCCTGATCCAGAAATTGTCGGAGGAAACCTTGGCTTTCGGTTTGCCTGAGGCCCTGAAACGGTTTGCCGTGAGAGCTAAATCGCCTTACATTGATCGGTTGTCGCTTGGGCTCAAAATTGCTGATGAGTCGGGTGCCAGGCTGAGAGACCTGCTTGATGATTTAGCTGAATCCCTGAGGGCCTCGGTGGAAGTCCGTTTCCGCACTGAAGCAACCCAGACGCGGACTTTGATAAATGGTGGCGTCATCATGGGGATTACGCTGGTGCTCGCTATTTCCATAGCCCTTCTCACGCCCGACTATTTCAACGAATATTTTGGCGTGGTAGGGCAAATTGTGCTGTGCGGTGTGGTATTTCTGTATGTCATGGCGATTTTTGCCATTTTGCAGATTGACAAAGCCGCCGAAGGAGTTCGTCTACTGGAACATCTGCAACTAGACGAGCAAAACGAACAAGAGTTGGCCCGAGCCTAAGCAAAAGAAAGCCTAAGGAGGAAAACCAGTCATGTTCCTAGTTGCGCTGTTCATAGGGCTTAGTTTGGCAGTTGGTTTAATTGTCATCTTGAGGCTGGGTGCCTTCCCCCGCAGGGTAAGCATGGAAAGATTCAATTCCGAGCGCCTTGTCGTGGCTGAAAAGGGCACGGAACTGCATGCTGCTTCGGCTCGTGGGCTCAAGGATCTCTACGCTTCAACATCGGCCCGGCTGGAGGGCAAGATGGATCTGTCCTCCAGGTCGGCTCGCCAACTGCGCATGGATCTCTCCATGATTGGGCGCACCAGGCGTCGCCACGCCGAATACAAGCTGACCACTGGGATCCTCGGAGCCATCTTCGGCTTGATCGTGGGAGTGGGTCTAACTCAGTTGCCCTTTGAGTTGCCCTTTGCCGGCATTCTGGTTGTTTTAGTGTGTCTCACGGGGGCGCTGTTCGGTTTTGTCATTCCTGACTCCCTCGTCAAGTCGGAAGCCGAAAAAGCCAGAGTAGAATTTGACGAGATGACGCTGCTGTGGCTGGATTTGGTCATGCCGCTCATCGCTTCTGGGCGGGATGTTTCCACAGCATTTTTGGAGGCTACGTATTTGAGCCGAGTCTGGCCGTTTCAACTGCTGGGCCGCTACATGAACGAAGCCAGGCACTTAGGCAAGCCTATTTGGGCGGGCTTGAAAAAATTAATTGACGAGAAGGGCTTGGTGCGCTTGGAGCAGTTGTCTTCGGCCTTGGAGTTGTCGCAGCGAAGCGGTGCTGAAATTCGCCAAACCGTCATTGCCCAGGTTCACTCATACAGGGCCAAGGCACACAGCGAATCTGTGGTGCGAGCTGAGTTTGCCAGTGAGCGAATGGGAGCTCCGTTGGCGTTGACGTTGGCTGCTTTTATTGTCTTGATTGGCTACCCAGCTACTGCAACTCTGACAGGCGCAACTGACGTTTTCAACCTGCCCGCCTCTCAAAGCATCACCGTGATCATGCCTTTCTTGTTTGGCTAGGCATTTGATCACCCAAGACAGCCATTCGGCTGGCTGACTTGCGCAGCCCAAAGCCAGGCTCTAAACTATTTTGAAATGAAAAATTGGCTCAAACGACATTGGAAGTGGCTCACCCCGCTGACCGCGGCAGTTATCGGCGTGGGTGCTTGGCTGGTTTTTGGTTATTTTGGATTTCATTTGATTTTCATAGATGACAAAGTAGATGAAGACATACCTGTATTCGCTTCAGGGGCGGGAGCATCCGGATTGGAGAGCGATTTTATAAGCGAAGAGCTGGCCGAAAACATGAATGAAGCCATGCAAGAAGACAACATTCCAGCAGTCGTGGAAGTCGATGAAGAGTTGCCAATGGAAATGACGGAAGCCGAAATGGATGGCCTGACTGGCACAGATGGCCAGACCCCGCCAGACACTAGCGAAACGCCGTCTGCAACTGAGGCACCAGATCCAGAGTCGCCTGACACACCTACTACATCCACCACTGTGCCACCTACTACTGCGCCGCCCACCACCACTGTTCCAGAAATTCGCATTGCTGCTTCTGGGGACTTTATAAATCGCAGTCACCCCACGCGGGGCCAGGCCATCGTGCTGACTGACGGGATTCAGCGATTTTTGAGGTTTGAGGATTTTGCCACCGACAACGGGCCTGATCTGGATGTCTATCTTTCAACCGCCGCCACGGATGCTCCGGCTTCTCAGTTTGACGACGACTTCGTTAATTTAGGCGATTTGAAGGGCAATATCGGCTCACAGAATTATGAAGTGCCTGCCGATGTGGATTTGGATGTCTATTCAACGGTGGTTATATGGTGCGTCAGGTTTAGTGTGGTTTTCGGAGTGGCGTCTTTGAGCTAGCTACCTGACTCCGGCAGCCAACAGCCCAAGCGCCAGAGCTGCCAGCAGCATTCGCTCCATCACAAACGGGGTGAAACTCCAGCGTTGCAAGAGGCGCATAAGTCCCCAAATCGCGATCCAGGCGCTCACGGCTGACGTCAGCACTCCCCAGGCAAAACCAGCCTGATAGTCAACTGGGATGCCGTCCCAGCCGCCAATGTCGATGAATTTGTAAAGCCCAGCTCCGGCGATGACGGGCAAGCCCATCAAAAACGAAAACCTGGTAGCAGCCTGGCGGGGCAGCTGCGCAAACAGGCCGGCGGTGATGGTAACTCCCGAGCGAGACACGCCTGGCACCAGCGCACATACCTGCGCCAAGCCCATAGCTGCGGCGGTCTTGAAAGGCAGGGCTGACTCTGGCACAGTTTTAGACGTGGTTGCCTCAAGCGATGCCACCCTTGCGCTGGCTTGGCGGTCAGCCAGCCACAGCAGCCCGGCGAACAACGCCAGCATGGCCACGACCAGCCCGATGGTGTCCCCCACAGATTCCCAAGACGAAGCCCAAATTCCCCCCACCAGAGCGGTGGGGATGGCGCTGGCCGCCAGCAGCCAGGCTGTTCGGCCGTCCTCTAGGCGCGCTTCTTGCAGGCGGTTCTCGCCAAGTTGAGGTTGGCGGCTGGCCCGATAGCTGGCTAGATGGCGGTAGCCGACAATGGCACCTGCACTGACATAGCGCACAATGTCTTGGCGGAAGTAGCACAGCGCTCCCACTAGCGTGCCCAAGTGCAAGGCTACGTCAAAACCATTCTTCAAACTGGCGTCATCGCCGAAATCGTCCCAGCCAGCCATCCAGGGGATGAGCTCTAGGTGGGCACTGGATGAAATTGGAAAAAACTCAGTCAATCCCTGCAGAATGCCAAGTGCGACGGCATGCCAGATTACCATGCGATTTGAGTGCGAGCTTCAGCTAGTCACCCGACACTGTAACATCGTCAATCAAAAGCGAAACCCCGGCTGAGCGCATAGGCAGCCACTGCAAATCATTGCCCACCTGAGAGATATTTAAAAGCAGTTTTTGGATCGTGGAGGCAATGGTGAACTCCTTCAGAGGTTCGGCAGGGGAGCCGTCCTTGATGCGCAGCCCTTCAGCCCCGGTGGAGAAATCTCCGCTCACTGGGTTGACCCCAGAATGCAAGCCTGAGACCGACTGGATGAGCACCCCATCACCCGCCATAGCGCAGAGTTCTGCCTGTGATTTTGTGCCTGGCAGCAACGACAAGGCTTGGCACCCGGCCGTGGGTGTGCTGGCCACACCTCTTACAGCTGAGCCAGTCGAAGTGGTGTTGAGCCGTCTGGCGGTGTAGCTGTTGTGCACGAATTTTTGGAGCTGGCCGGATTCAATCAGCACGTTGCGCCTGGTAGCCAAGCCTTCCCCATCGGCTTCTCCGGCGGTGAAGGCATCTGGGTTGGTGGGGTCGTCCACCAGCGTTATGGAACTGGTGGCAATTTGTTGTTTCAGACGGCCGGCAAAAAGCGACCGCCCCTTGATGACAGCTTCACCCGACAAGGTTGCCCCTATGATGCCTAGCAGTTGTGCCGTCACCCAAGGGTCTAGCAGAACTTGGGTGCGTTGGCTGGCTGGTTTTTTGGCTCCCAAAAGACGAGTTGCCCGGTGCACCGCATCTTGGGCGGCTGCTTCCACGTCTAGCTCTTGTGGGTCTCGGCCGATAGAGTAGCCAAAACCGGTTTGGGTATCGTCATCTTCGTGAGCCAGTGAATAAGCCGAGATATAGCAGGCAGTATCTGTTTCCCCGTAGCGGATGCCTGAAGTCGTGACTATGGCAGCGGAACTGACCGAATCTGAATAGTCGGCCGACTCCACTCCGATAATACGGGAATCGCCTTTCAGCACGGCCTGTTCCAAATCCAAGGCAAGCTGGATTTTTTGTTCGGGAGCGCAGTCCAGGACGGAACTGTTGTATAGATCTAGCGAGACATATTCTGCGCCGTCCGGCTCGGCTAAGCCCAGGTACTCATCGGGCGTGGCAAACTTGACGTTGTCGCGGGCCTCTTCCAGGGTTTCAGCCAGCACGGCTTCATCCAGGGTGCCTGCATAGGCAAAGCCTTGCCGTTGGTTGGCGATGACTCTGATGCCAGCCCCCATAGACTTGGCAGAACTGAAGGCTTCAATTTCACCGCCATAGGCTCTGACGTCTGTTTCGCCTTCAACCGACACAACCACCTCCACCTCTTCGCCGTCTTGGGCCCAGCCGGCGATGCGGTCGCCTATCTCAAGCAGCTCTTCAGTTGAGGCAACAGTGGTCATCGGCAGGTCGCTGGCAAGTTATTGACAAGCAGTTGTGTGGGCTAGGGCCTGCACCTAGGCGGCGGTGCCCCCGACAGTGAGGGCCGTGACCCGCAGTGTGGGCGTGCCGTCTCCTACTGGCACTCCTTGCCCGTCTTTGCCGCAGGCGCCGGGCGACCCCATGGCAAAATCGCTGCCCAGCAAGTCAATATTTTGCAGGACTTCAGGGCCGTTGCCAATCAGATTTCCCTCCCGCAGGGGCTCGGCAATCTCGCCATTTCGGATTAGATACGCTTCGGTCATGCCAAAGACGAAGTCGCCTGTAGCAGGGTTGACCTGCCCGCCTCCAAGCTGAGCCACATAGACGCCTTCGGGGGTGTCTGCGATGATTTTTTCAGGGTCGGTGGAGCCGTTGGAAATGTAGGTGTTGGTCATTCGCACCATCGGCAGGTGCTGGTAGCTTTGACGGCGGCCGTTGCCTGAGCTAGGTCGGCTCTTTTGGCGGGCCCGGATCAAGTCCCACATGTAGTCCACCAAAATTCCGTCCTTGATCAACACTGTGTGCTGCGCTGGTCGTCCTTCGTCGTCGATGGCATAGCACCCCCATTCATCTGTCATGGTGCCGTCGTCTATCAGGGTTACCAGCGGAGAAGCCACTTGCTCCCCGATGCGGTCAACGAAGACGGAAGCATTTTTGGCAATGTGGTCGGCTTCCAGACCGTGTCCGCAAGCTTCGTGGAAGAGCACGCCGCCACCACCCTGGCCAATCACTACCGGCATGGTGCCCGAAGGCGCCGGCTGCGCTTTGAGCTTGGTTAGGGCGCGGGTGGCTGCTTTTTCGGCTAGGTCTTCCACGTCATAACGCTCAAACAACTCAAACCCCACTGTGTGTCCGATAGATTCCCGACCGGTCTGCATACCGCCGTCTCCAACCGCCACGCAAGACACTGAAAAAGACGATTTCACTTGATCGTCTCCGCTGTAAACCCCGTCGCTGTTGGCCACTACGAACTGTCGGCGGCTATCGCCGTAGCGACACGACACCTGGGAGATTTCAGAGCCGGCGGAGCGGGCAATTTGGTCTACCCGTGCCAGCATTTCCACTTTGTGAGCCTTGGGTACAGTTTCGGGTAGTATCTCAGGGTCAGAGGGGTTGGGGTGGAAAGCCTGGGTCAGAGCTATCTGCTTCACTTGGCCTTGGCCGTCTCTGGCGGCAGCGGAGGCCACTTCAGCGGCTTCTTTCAAACCTTGTGGGCTCAGGTCGGCTGTGTGCGCAAATCCGGTGGAGTCCCCCACTAGCACCCGGATGCCTGCCCCGCGGCTGCGCCCTGAAGCCAGTTCTTCTATTTTTTGGTCATCAAAGCCAGCCGCGCAAGAGCGCCTGTCTTCGGCAAAAATTTCAGCAAAATCGGCACCACGGCTCAGAGCCACCTGAAGCACCTCTTCAGCTGCAGTTTCGGAGAGCAGAGTATGGGAAAAATCTGTAGTAGCCACTTCCAACATATTACAGCCACTAGTGGCAAGTGAGTTGTCGCCGCCGCTTGCGCGCCACCTTACACCACTCCACGCCCCATTCTGCGCTAGTTGTCGTCCCTGTCCTCCCGTGCCTCATATCCGCCCGCTGCCTGCCGAACTGCCCTTATCTGCGCTCTCCCGCGTCGCTGGTTGCCCGTCGGCTTCGGCCCAAGTTCTCAGCCCCGATGTCAAAGCCTGCCCACATCAGCACTAAACTTAAATTCCTGCTATGGACAAAAAACGTCGCGCAGGTATCCTTTTGCTGCAAATCGCTGTCAGTTTAGGTTTGCTTGCCTATTTGTTCTGGCGCATTGACGACGGGGACGGGCCTGCTTCGCTGCTTTCAGACATCCCGGAGTGGAGTCTGGTAACGGGTGTTTGGCTGGCGGCGGCACTTTTTTTGACGTTCATGTCTTTCGTGGCTGGAGCTTTGCGCTGGGAGAGCGCGGTGGAGGCCTTGGGCATGAAAGAATCCTTCTCCAATTTGTTCGCCTATTTCATGGCAGGCCAATTTACGTCCAATTTTTTGCCGACGACCATCGGCGGCGACATCCTGCGGGTGGCGCGGCTGAACAAAACGGTCAAAGACACTCCCAATAGCTTTGCTTCGGTTGTAATCGACCGAATGGGGGGCTGGATTGCCTTGCCTGTAATCTGTCTGGTGGGACTGGCTTGGAATGGCGGGCTGCGTCAACTGGGTGCCCCTTCCAGCACGGCCCTTTTGGTGTCTCTAGCCACGCTTGGGGTGCTGGCTCTGATCATCTACTCAGTCGGGCACGGTGCCACCGGGCGTTGGCTTGGTCGGCGCAAGGGCGCCCTTCGGTATATGCACGCCCTCCATCTCGGTTTTGACAGCTTGAGGGGCAAACCCAAGGATACTATTTACCTAGTGTTCTCAGCCTTGCTGTATCAGTTTGTTCTGGTCTTGGCGGTGGCTTGTGCGGCTGAGGCCTTGGGCATAGACGAAATTGGATTGACTGCGGTAATGGCTTTTTTGCCTGTTGTCCTGATTGTCCAGGCACTGCCTATTTCCATCGGCGGGCTGGGGGTGAGGGAGAGTTTGTTCGTCTTCTTTCTGACTCAACTGGGGGTGACAGATTCAGAAGCTACCCTGCTGGGTTTGTTTGTCGGAGCCTTGGTGCTGACTTGCAGCTTGCCAGGGGTGATTCCTTTGGTTTTTGGCGGAGGCAAGCCAAAATCCCGGCCAGCAGATCTGTCAGAGGAAGTGAATACCACTTTGGAGGCCCTGGATGCAGAAGCGGCAACTCCTGTTTGAAGTCGTGCTGTTTGGGATTGCGCCAGGCCGTTTAGGGCCAGATAGCCGCTTGAAGTCAGCTCAAGTGCCTAGGGCCAAATGGCTGCTTGGGGTCAGATAGCGATGGCCCCCCTTTTTTCCAGGGCCTCAGGGGCAGTCAGCCGATACCTGACCGACTACCAGTCCATCAGGCGCAGGGTCGGTTTGCGCTGGTGGCTAGAAATTCTGGTGATAGCCGTCTTCTATTCTTTCTATGCCTTGATTCGCAACTATTTTGGCTCTGGCAGGGTCGGTTGGGAAGTGGCTTTTGAAAACGCGGAGGCGGTGATTGAAATTGAGCGATTTTTTGGTCTATACCAGGAGTTGCGTATTCAAGAATGGTTCATTGACTGGGAAATCTTCATCCGTTTTTGGAATATGTTCTACGGCCTGTTTCACTTTGCGGTAACTGGGATTGTGTTGATTTGGCTCTATGTTCGTTATCCAGCCGATTTTGCTCGCTGGCGCACGATTGGACTGATCACGACTGGTTTGGGGTTGGTCGGCTATGCGCTGTTTCCCTTGATGCCGCCTCGCCTGCTGGGGGCCAGTATTGCAGAATACGGCGCCGGGATGCCCGACATCTACACCTATGTGGACACGGTCAAGGAATTCGGCGGGCTTTGGCGCTATGACTCTGGGGCTTTTCAAAACGTTTCAAACCAGTATGCCGCCATGCCTAGTCTGCATTTTGCCTGGGCCAGTTGGTGCACTGCGGTGCTTTATCCCAGGATGCGTTATGGTCTGACGAAGACTTTGGTGGTGTTGTATCCCTTCGCAACGCTGTTTTCCATTGTGGTCACCGCCAACCACTTCTGGCTTGATGCCGCAGGCGGGGTTGGGGCTCTGCTCATTGGCTATTTCTTGGGCACTTACTTGCACAGACGATGGGCCAAGCTTAGGGAAAAGCCGCCATTGACTAATCTGACCCGCAACCAGCCTGCCGTAACTGCTAACTCTTCGGTGGGCGAAAAAATCAGTTCAGGGATGAGCCAAGCCATTGCTGAGCCAGGCCGAGCCAGAGCCGTATCCACCTTGTCTAGCCAAGCCAATTCCATATCTGGCAAGCGATTATGCCTGGCCTCGGGTAGCTCTGGCTATCTGTTGGACACAGGTTAGGCGACAGGCTGAGTTAAACTACAGAAATAGCTGGAAGATTGAAGCAGTGCTACTTGAAGACATAAGACATCCTAGCGACCTGAGCGGTTTGAGTTCTGCGGAACTGGAGGCTTTAGCTGAGGAAATTCGCGAGTTTATCGTGGAGAAGGTGTCTGCTTCTGGCGGGCATTTAGGCCCCAATTTGGGGGTTGTGGAGTTGACCCTAGCTATTCACAAGGTTTTCAACTCGCCCCATGATGCGATTTTGTGGGATACGGGGCATCAGGCTTATATTCATAAAATCCTAACCGGCCGCGCCCACCTGTTTGACGAGTTACGCCAAGGTGGGGGTTTGTCTGGCTATCCCTCCCGTGAAGAGTCGGCGCATGATTGGATTGAGAACAGCCACGCTTCAACCAGCCTCAGTTATGCCCATGGCTTGGCTACGGCTTTTGAGGCAGCTGCAGCCCGAGGTGCCCGGCGGCGGCGGGTGGTGGCTGTCATCGGGGATGGAGCCATGACCGGCGGGTTGGCTTTTGAAGGGCTGAACAACTTGGGGCACTCAGATTGTCCTGTGGTGATCGTGCTAAACGACAACGGGCGCTCCTATGCCCCTACGGTCTCCAAGCTGGGTGAGAGCTTGGCCCGTCTGCGCATCAACCCGCATTATCTGCGCCAACAAGAGCGGGCCGAGCGGTTCATCAAGAATCTCCCTTTGGTGGGCAACCAGTTGGAGCGAACCTTGGATGCTGTCAAGGCTGGGGTGCGGGAGATGTGGGAGCCTATGACATTCTTTGAGCATTTGGGAGTGCACTACACAGGCCCGTATGATGGCCATGACCTAGAGGGTCTGATCCGAGCTTTGGAGAATGCGGCCAAGTTGAATCAGCCCGTGGTGGTGCACGCTCTGACGGAAAAGGGGCGTGGCTATGCGCCTGCCGAGAACGACTCCATCAAGCGGATGCACGATACTTCCGAACTCAAGCCAGGCAGCTACACCCAAGCCTTTGCCGAAACTTTGATCAAGGTGGGTGAGCGGCGCCCGGATGTGGTGGCTATAACCGCGGCTATGCCCGATTCCACTGGCTTGTTGCAGTTCGCTGAGCGGTTTCCCGACAGGTGTTTTGACGTGGGCATAGCCGAACAGCACGCGGTGGCGGCCGCAGCGGGCATGGCAATGGGTGGCTTGCGCCCAGTGGTGGCGGTTTATTCCACGTTTTTGACCAGGGCTATTGACCAGGTCAATTTAGATGTGGGTCTGCTACGCCAGCCAGTTATCTTTGCTTTGGACCGTGCGGGCATAACCGGCGATGACGGCCCGTCACACCACGGAGTTTTGGACATGGTTTTGCTGACTAAAGTGCCCGGGATGACGCTTTTTGCCCCGTCTTCCTACCAGGAGTTGCAGGTGATGTTGGAAGAAGCTTTTGAAATAGACAGCGGCCCGGTGGCAATTCGGTGGTCTAAGACAGCTGCTCCACAAGTCAGCGAGCACCAGGTGGGGTCGGGGCTGGGGGCAAGGCAAGTGATGGCTTGCGATAAGTCAAGGGCTGGTGCCGGCGTGTGCCTGCTAGGTGTGGGCAAGATGCTGGCTGCGGCTTGGGAAGCGGGCGAGAAGCTGACAGAAAAGGGTGTGCCGACTTCTGTTTGGGATGTGAGAGTTGTAACCCCGACTGATGAGGTGATGATTGCAGACGCTGCCAAGCATGCCTTGGTGGTTACCGTTGAAGACGGACTTGTTACCGGTGGTGCTGGCGAGCACATAGCCCGTCAAATCCGCCAAGCTAATCCAGAAGCAGAAATTAAAACGCTGGGTGTGCCGACCAGCTACATTCCCCAAGGCAACGCCGATGAAATCCTGCGAGGGCTAGGGCTGGATAGTGCCGGGATTGTTACTCAAGCAGAAAAATTGCTGCAGCCGGGCTGAGCCCGCTAGGAATTATCTATAGTAGGGATTTCTCCAACTCTCCTGTTGGTTCTGCTAATCAGTTTTTTTGAATCTGGCAGACCTTTCATGCTTGAGAAAAAAGCAGATCTAGAATTTGGAATTGACTTAACTGAGTTTAAAGCAGTTGATTACGAACAGCTAGCACGATCCGATCTCTGTCATTTTCCAAGGCATCTTCCACAGCGTCTTCCCAATGGGTATGCATAGCTGGGTTTTGTTTGACTTCGTTTTCCCAGTAGTGGATGATCTTTTTGGCTTGCTTGACTGAATTTTCCAATAATACTTTGACGAGCTTGTATCTTTCACGTGCTAAATCTATCTCTTGCTCTAGCATCAGAGATACATTATAGGGCTTATCAATATCTATTTTATAGTGCTCAATTTCTTGTTCAATGTTATTACGATTGAGTCTGAAATATTCAGGTTCAGCCTTAAACAAATGCCTCAGCATAGTTCCTATATCGGCAAAGATTGAAAACTCCGGACGCCCCGGACGATCATCCCAAGGAATAAAAAACCCACGAAAAGCTCCTATATGTAGAACATAATTGCGAAGCGCTTGGGATATATGGCGATAATATGGCTGACTGCTTTGCTTTCCCTGCACAGTCGTTGCTTTTTCCCTATACTTAGAGATGGCAGACAAAAGTGTCTGAATTTTCAAGGACAATTCTTTGCTGATCGGAAAAGTTTGGCCATTTCTAGCATTTTGCTGCAGTGTTTCCGTCAGATTTAGAATTTCGCTTAGGCCAAGCTCTTTGCGAAGCTCAAAAACATTATTGCTGAAGGCCACCAAATAGTCATTCCACACCAGGAACATATCTTGGTAAGCTTCTTCAACCGTGGCTGCGTTGTTGACGTCAAATACTGCGACGCCCAAACCGCAGTATGAGCCTTCCAGTTCAGCAATGGGATGGTCTGAATCCCAGAAATCTTGCTTCAGCATGGATTGGTTCCACCTCAATTATGCTGAACGGCTTTTGGACCTGGCAGTTTCCTAGGTGGCAGACCGAATACCGAATGGCTAACTGTAGTAGGGGTTTTCTCCGGCGTCGTGGTCGGTAACGTCAATTACTTGGGTTACCTCAGGCAGGGCTTGGCTGATCATGGCTGTAATGCCTTCGCGCAGAGTGGCGGCGCTCATGGCGCAACCCTGGCAACCGCCACCCATTGAGATGTACACCACCGTCTCTTCCACCTTGACCAAGGTGGCAAAACCACCGTGGGCAGCCAAGGAGGGGTTGATGTGGCGGTCTAGCAACTGCTGAAGTTTTTCAGCCAGCGGCCCTGACAACTCCAAGTCCTGCCCGCCCAGCAAATCAGGCTTGTTGGGATTGCGAATCACCAAGCCGCCTTGCATGGGATTGGACGGCAAATCCAAAGTGGCACCTGTCAGGTTCTCCACGCTGCCGGCTGGGATCATGATGGACAGATCTGGCAATTCTGTCGGCTGTAAATCATCGCCTTCATCAGAGTCTGCCTCTGCAGAGGACGTAACTTGGTAAACCCGAGCATCAGCAGGCGCTTCTGAGACAGGGTCAAACGTCAAGTCGTAAGCAAAGTCAGCTCCGTTGGTGCCCGTGATTTCCACCCGCAGAGCCAAAGTTTCTGAGGTGTTTTCTTGCTTGCGGATTTCCAGCACCTTGGCTAAGGCGGCGTCGGTAACGCTGAGGATGATTTCGGCTGAAGCGGTATCTCCAGCTAGGGTTGCAGCACTGAGGCTGGAAGTAGTAGTCATGGTTTTAAGTCTATCTGAGGCTCTGACATTCTGAAATGTGGCGTCAAATGGCCGCTGGGCAGCACCAAAGCGCACGATTAGAAAAACTGCCTAAGCGGCGGCTGCGGCAATAATCTGTAATCTTAAATGTATGGCAACCTTGGAATCGCACGGAGACGTATCTGTAATCAAGCTTGACGATGGCAAAGTCAACGCCCTGTCGCTAGCTGCCAGCCGGGAAATCCTCGGCTGCTTGGATGAAATTGAAAGCACCTCCAAAGTTGTCGTGCTGCAAGGCAGAGACGGCGTTTTTTCGGCCGGTTTTGACTTGAAGGTCATGCGCAGCGACGACACCGATGCCAAGCGAGAAATGATCGCCGCCGGCATAGACGTATTCTTGCGCCTGTTCACCTACAGCCAGCCTGTGGTGCTGGCTTGCACAGGCCATGCTCTGGCGGCCGGGGCTCTGATATTGATGTCGTCTGATTTGCGCATTGGGGCTGACGGAGACTTCAAGATCGGTTTGAATGAGATTTCCATCGGCATGGTTTTGCCAGCGTTCTTGGTGGAGCTGGCCAGAGAGAGGCTGTCGCCCCGCCACCTCACTCAAGCTACCTTGCTGTCAAGACTGTATTCCCCCGCCGAAGCCGTGGAGGTGGGATTTTTAGACGAAGTTGCCGAGCCGGGCAATGTTGTTGATGCAGCCTTGGAGAAGGCCACGATGTTCGCTGAAACTTTGGACGCCAAGGCCTTCAAGATATCGCGAGGCGTGGCACGCGAAGCTGCGGCTCAGCGCATTGCCCAAGCTCTGAGTGCTGACATATCAGCTTTGTTGAGGTGAGTTTGTTGAGGTGAGCCAGCACGGGGTTGAGGTGAGTGGGCACGGGCCCTATGACGCGGTTGTTGTAGTTTCCTTTGGCGGCCCGCAGGGCCCTGACGATGTCATCCCGTTTCTTGAAAATGTAACCCGAGGGCGCAATGTCCCCAAAGAACGCTTGGCTGAAGTAGCGGAGATTTATATGCGTTTTGGCGGGGTTAGCCCGCTGAATGAGCAAAACCAGGCGTTGGCCAACCAACTCCAGCGGGTGCTGCGTGAGCGTGGCAACCCTATGCCTGTCTATCTGGGCAACCGCAACTGGCACCCCTTTTTAGGCGACACCGCTAAGCAGATGCACCAAGACGGGGTGAAGCGGGCTCTGGCTTTTGTGACCTCGGCCTTCTCTTCCTACTCCAGCTGCCGTCAGTATCTGCAAGACATTGAGCAGGCTTGTGCTGGTGTGGAAAGCTTGGAGGTGCACAAGCTGCGCGCCTTTCACAATTACCCAGGCTTTGTGGCGCTTCAAACGCAGGCAGTCTCGGCGGCCGTCAAGGAGCTTTTGCACCAAGGCTTGCCTTTGTCGTTCATTCGTGTGGTCTTCACGGCTCACAGCTTGCCCATGGTTATGGCAGCTGCGTGCGACTATGAAAAGCAGTTGAGAGAAACAGCCAGACTGGTGATGGCACAAATTGAGTGGTCGCAGTTGGCGCAGGAATTTGGAGGTGCCGTAGCAGCAGCTAGCGAGCCGGCCCAGCCGCATGGCTGGGATTTGGCGTGGCAAAGCCGCAGCGGCCCGCCGCAGGTAAAATGGCTGGAGCCCGACATTGGCGACCACTTGCCGGCAGTTGCTTTCTATGGCCGAGGCCCTCTGCGGGAGGGGAGATGTCGCGGTGTGGTGGTAGTGCCGTTGGGGTTTCTGTCTGATCATATGGAGGTGATGAACGATTTGGATCGTGTAGCGCGCCAGATAGCTGAGGATTTCAACTTGAAATTTGCCAGAGCTGCAACCGTTGGGCAGTCCGAGGAATTCGCCGAGCTGGTGGCGGATTTAGTGCTGGAACGCACCTCCGGCACTTCTGAGCGTCCTCATGTGGGCAAGCTGGCAGTTGCCCCTGATGTCTGTGCCCTAGATTGCTGTCCGGCTGCTGCTGGTTCGGCTGGCGTTGGCTGACACTGCTGGGCCAGCTGGCGTCGCTGAGTGAACCTTCCAAGGGCAAAAACTGCTCTAGGCAGCATCAGCGTGGCAAGATAAACACATGAGCCAGACAAAGTCTGAAACAGCAGAGGCAGACTTAGAACTAGAGCTTCTAGAACCGAAATTTGCCAAAGAGATTCTGGATGTTCCAGTAACGGAGGAGCTTTCAGAATCGTTTCTGTCTTACGCTCTTTCGGTCATAACATCTCGGGCTATACCTGACGTTAGAGACGGGCTGAAACCAGCCCAGCGCCGGCTGCTATATGCCATGCTGCGGATGGGCATCCGCCCCGATACCCCGCATCGCAAGTGTGCCAGGGTTGTGGGGGAGACGATGGGCAAGTTCCACCCCCACGGCGATGCTGCCCTCTATGATGCGCTGGTGCGTCTAGGGCAGGATTTTGCTCGGAATTTCTGCCTGGTCGATCCGCAGGGCAACTTCGGCTCGCTGGACGATCCGCCGGCGGCTTCCCGCTACACGGAATGTCGTCTGAACGCTCACGCTATGGCCATGTTGGGCGAGATTGACGAAGGCACTGTGGCCTTTCGCCCCACTTATGACGGCGAGACGCAAGAGCCAGTCTGTCTGCCCTCGCGCCTGCCGAACTTGTTGGTCAACGGCTCCATCGGGATTGCCGTGGGCATGGCCACCAACATGTTGCCCCACAACATCGCAGAAGTGCTGGAGGCTGCTGTCAAGATTCTGGACGGGCTGCCACTGGCTCGACGCAACAGCAACACGCAGCCTTTCACCGAGAAAGTTTTGGGCGTGTCGGCTGACAAGCTTTTGCAAATGTCGCCCGAGGAGCTAGCGGAAATCGCCCCGGCAGACCACGCTGGTTTTGCTCCGGGGGAGCGCAAGCTGTCTGAAAGCGAATTCCAGGAGTTGATGAAGTTAGTGCCGGGGCCCGACTTGCCTTCGGGCGGGGTCATCGTTCACGAGGGCCTGCGTGAGATTTACACAACTGGTCGCGGCACAGTGCGTCTGCGTTCCAAGGAAGAGATCATCCAAATCAAGCGAACTAAACGCCAGGCCATCATTGTGACCGAACTGCCGTGGCAGGTTGGGCCAGAAAAAGTGGTATCTCGGATCAAGAGCCTCATGGTGGAAGACAAGCTGCCCGCGGTGAGAGATGTGCGCAATCTGACCGACCGCCAGCATGGGCTGCGCATTCAAATTGACTGTCGCCCCGGAGCCGATGTTGAACAAGTGCTGCAGCAGCTCTATCGCTTGACGCCGCTGGAGACCACCTTTGCGGTGAACAACGTTGTGCTGGTGGACGGGGTGCCTGTTACGGCGTCTTTGCCTTTGTTGCTGGAGCATTTTGTGTATCATCGTCTGGCGGTGGTGGTGCGTCGCACCCATTTCAGGCTTCAGCGGGACTTAGCCCGCAAGGAGATTTTGGAGGGCTTTTTGAAGGCTCTGGACCGCATTGAGGAAGTGGTGAGAATCATTCGCGCATCACAAGATGTTGAGCAAGCCCGTCAGCAGCTTTGCGCCCAGATAGGGCTGACGGACAACCAGGCGGTGGCGGTGCTGGAACTGCGGTTGAGACGGCTGACCGCCTTGGAGAAAGACAAAATTTCCGCTGAGTTAGCGGATTTGGTGGCAGCCATCCGGGGCTATAGCAAAATTTTGGGCAGCGACACCGAGCTGCGCAGGGTCGTGCGTGATGAGCTGCGAGCCACGGCCAAGGAATTCCCCAGGCAACGTCTTAGCGAAATCAAGCGTGTCGCAAAGTTAGGTGATGCTGCAGAGGCGGCGGAAGTTGTTTCAAAGCCTTGCTTGGTAACTCTGTCTGCCAATGGTTACATCGGACGCGCTTCGCCCGCGGACCCTCCCCAGAAAAACACTCGCCCCCACGATGTTTTAGTGGCCCAAGTGCTGACCACCACCGACAGCTACATCTGGGGCATTACCACCGCCGGCAGAGCGGTGCCCGTCATGGCTGAGAAGTTGTCGGAAATAAAGGCGGTGAACCGGGGTTCGCTGGCTGGCAAGGTTTTTGCCTTGGCAGATGGGGAAGAGGTGCTTACTATTGTCGGACGGCAAGTTAGCAACCCCACCCTGTTGCTGATTTCGTCCGCAGGGCTGGCCAAGCGAATCGAACTAGAAGGCGAAAAGGGACTGTTCCAACTATCAAGCGACCCGGCTGGTGCGCCGCCCATCCCCCGAGAAATGCTGCCCACCCCCCAAGATATATTCAAACTTTCGGAGGGCGACAGATTGGCAGTAGCCATGCTCTGCGACGAAGCTGACGATCTGGCAATTGTTTCCAAGCAAGCTATGGTCTTGCGCACCACAATTGCCGAGTTGCCTGTGAAGTCAGTCCCCAGTGCGCCCGTGAAGACGATGAAATTGCGCCCAGGCGACTCAGTCATAGGCGCGGGCAATTTCCAAGGCGAAAGCACGGTATTTGTGGTGGGCGACAAAGCTACTGCCAAAGCTGTTTCCACTGCAGAGTTGCCCAGCCAGCGGCGTGGGGGCGTGGGGTTGCAGTTCATTCCCGGCACTTCAAATCAGCCGCTGTTGTTTTGCAGGGTGGGCAAGCTAGAAGATTTTTTGGCAGTCAGCGTTGAGTCGGAAGGAGTGCCTGAAGCCATTTCGCTAGAGCCATCCAAACGAACTTGGAAAACCCGCCCGACTAGCAGCCAAATTACATACGTCGGCTTCCCAAGATGGAGCAGCAAATAATGGCCGACGCCAGTTTCAAATCAGCTGTTTCGGTGGCAGTCATTACGCCCGATGAACTGACGTTTGACTTCAGCGAAGCTGCGCCCGCCGATGGCTTGTCTAGCAATAGCGTTGTCGACACAACTGAAACTGAAGCGCCAAGCAAACCCGAAGACTCTGCAAACTCCATCGGAAAGGGCACGGCCGAGGGTACCGCCGCCAAGCCAGACTTGGCCCAACCGACTGAAAGTCTCCAGCAGCCCCCAAATTCCCAGCCCCCCGAAAGTTTCCAGCTGCCCCAAAGCCTCAAAGATTACGATGAGGACACCATCCATACCTTGGAAGACTTGGAAGCCGTCCGCCGCCGCCCGGGCATGTATATAGGCGGCACGGGCAGCGAAGGTTTCTCGCATCTGCTTTGGGAATTGATTGACAACAGCGTGGATGAAGCAGCCGCAGGGTTCTGCAAGACTATTGACGTAACACTGCACCGGGATGGCTCATTTGAAGTTGCCGATACAGGACGAGGCATTCCTGTCGGCAACCATCCCACCCGGAATGTGTCAGCTTTGGAGGTGGTCTTCACCGAGCTGCACGCCGGGGGCAAATTCGGCAGCGGCGTCTATGGTGCATCAGGCGGGTTGCATGGCGTGGGGGCTTCAGTGGTCAATGCGCTGTCCGAAAAGCTGGTCGCAGAGGTTGACCGAGACGGCAGAACTCATCGGCTGGAATTTCACGAGAGAATAGCTGGCACCATGTCTGCCAATAGAAAATTCAAGCAGTCGCACGCGGTGGCCGTGGTCGGTAAGAGGTTCACCAAAAATCGCACCGGCACCAGAGTTCGCTATTGGCCCGACCGAGACATTTTTGACTCAGATGCTGACATTTCGTTTGAAGAAGTTTGCGAACGGCTAAAGCTGGCCTGCTATCTGATTTCCAAACTCAAGGTAACTGCTACCGACAGGCGCCGAGGCTCCGCCGCTGAGCCGTTTGAGTTTCAATCGCGCAAAGGTCTGGTTGACTACGTTGAAGATTTAGCTAAATCAGCTGAGCGGGCGGGAGAACGGGCCGGGCAAGCCGATGATGGATTTGGGGCTGCTGATTCCCTTTCTGCGTCCAGCCAGGCACCCCACCCAGCCCCCAGCCAGATAACTAGAATCATTGCTTTTGAAGACTCCCGAACGTTTGAAGAAACGATAGCCGTCAGCGGCAAAACTCAGACAGTCCAGCGCACCTGTGAGGTGGATATTGCCTTCAAATGGGTGGACAGCTACCAGAGCGTGGTCAAGACATTTGTCAACACCATCCCAACTCCCGATGGCGGCACGCACTTGGCGGGTTTTGACCGAGCCTTGTTGTTTGCTCTCAACAAGCTGATGTCCGATGCCCCCAAGCTGGCCAAGCTAGCCCGTTCCAACAATGGCCGTGTTGCAAAGGAAGACATCTATGAAGGTTTGGTTGCGGCTGTGCGGGTCAGCTTTCCAGAGCCGCAATTTCAAGGTCAGACCAAGAGGCAGTTAGGCACCCCAGCCGTTCAAAAAATCGTTTATGACATAACCAAAGACAACTTGACCCACTGGCTTGACGTCCACGGCCCCAAGGCTCATAAACTAGCTTTGCGAGACAAGCTCTCCAATGCGGTTCTGGGGCGGGTTTCAGCTAAGCAAGCCTTGGAGACGAGGCGCAAGGCCGCCCATTTGGGTTCGGCGGGCATGCCCGACAAGCTGGCCGATTGCCGAAAGTTGGGTGACGACAGCGAACTGGTGATTGTAGAAGGCGAGTCGGCAGCAGGCCCAGCCAAAATGGGGCGAGATGCGGAAACGGTTGCCATTCTGCCGTTGCGCGGCAAGATGGTCAACGCAGCCAAAGCCACCGACCGGCAGGTTTTGTCCAACGCTGAAGCCAAAGCGCTTTTCTCGGCGATGGGTGCTGGCGTTGGGGAGGAGTTCAATTTGGCTAGCGCGCGCTACGGGCGGGTTGTCATCTTATGCGACGCCGACGTAGATGGCAGCCACATTCGTTGTTTGTTGCTGACGTTGTTTTACCGCTATATGCGGCCGCTACTTGAGGCAGGCAGAGTTTTTGCCGCTCAGCCCCCTCTGTTCAGCACTCGCGCTGGCGACAAGATCCTACGTGCCTTTTCTGACGAAGAGCGCGATGCGCTGACAACTGAGTTAGTCAAGGGCGGTCGCAAGCCTGAAAACATCAGATGGCAGCGATTCAAGGGGTTGGGCGAGATGAACGTTGATGAACTGGCCGAGTGCGCTTTGAACCCCGAAACCCGTATTCTGAAACGCATCACTATGGAAGACGCCGAGCAAGCGGTAGGCATTGCAGAAATGTTTGAAATCCTGATGGGCAACGACGTGGACTCCCGCCGAGACTACCTGATCCGCAACAGCAACCTGATCGACCAAACTGCTTTGGATGTGTGAAGACATGTATAGCATTTGATTTGCAATCAGGTCTTAGATAATGGCTTGCAGGTGTCTGTTCCAGGCAACCTTTAGTGTTGCAGGTATATGGCTTTGATCCAATAAGTTCAGTAGATTTTGAATAAAATATTCTCTACCTTTATTTCCTAAGGCAGTTAGAATGATTAAAACCCAGTCAATGGTCGGTAAAAAATTTATTTCATGCCCCACAGCGAAATAAGTTTTGGCCAGCACTTTTGCTTCGCTGGTGGGTTCAGCAGTGGAATGCAGAAAAAGATAATTTTCTATCTGGTTTGGTGAAATTTTTGCACTTCTCTTTCGTCGCTCTTGTTTAGCTCATCAATGAATGTCAGCATTGCTCTGAAAGCCTCTTTGTCTTTTACACCCCTTTCTGTCGCCAATTCAAATTTGATATTTCGACGGAAAACAGATAGAAAAGAACCCGCGGAGCAGGGCACTTCATTTGCCTTGAGGAATGGATTGACAACATTCTCATCTAGGGATCGACCGTTATAGGAATCGTCGCTCTGCTTCATATATGGAGACCTAATATCAATACTTCTATCTAGCAGCCGTGCTAGACAACACCCAATCAGCACTTCTCTGAATGCCTGCGTCTTGGATTTGAAAAGTGCTTTTGTGGCTGTTGAAGCACGGATGGACACTTCGGGGGGAGAACTATTTCTAAAATCCTCCTGCGCCAACTCAAAGGCTTGCGCCAACTCTAGGCGTGCTCTGGCATAGTCAATTGGCTTACCCATAGCTGATTCAATAATTCATCCAAAGGCATTCTTGGCGGATTTTCTTTATGGAATGGGCATTTTTGCGTGGGGCGTCAAAGCGATTCCAGCCTTCATACAAATTGTCCATCAGCTCGCAGCGGTAGCCGGAAATAGCTGCTTTGCCTTCAATGGAGTTCAGCAACTCAGCTAGCAGGACATGCTCATCCTCGTCCATTTCAAAACCGTAAGCTCTGTTGTCGCCGCGTGTGGAGTGCAGATAGGGAGGATCGCAGTAGAACAGCGTGCCTTGGTCGTCATATAGCTTGATGATGTCCACAGCGGGGCGATTCTCAATCTGAACTCGCAGCAGCCTCTCCGCGATTTCAGGCAAGTCTTCCACACCCCCTAGCCAACGAGAGACCACACCTGACATTCCTGACCTGCTTGTGTTCTTGCAGTTCGCCCACCTGCCCAAAGTGGCTGTTTGCGCTAAGCCTGTGCGGGCTTGGCGGGCGCGGATATAGAAAAGCCTGGCACGTTCTAGGTTTGATGCATCGGCTGTGGTCGTGTGAATCGCCCTATAGAACTCTTCGCGTGAAAAAGGCGTGAGTGCAATCGCCTTGGTGAGTTCCTGGGTGTGGTCTCTGGCAACTTGGAAGAAGTTGACGACCTCGCCGTCAATGTCATTGTATGTTTCGACCTTGGACGGGTGCCTGTTGAGCAGCACTGCAGCCGACCCCGCAAACGGCTCGCAATACTGGTTGGTGTAGGGAAGCAGTGGCAGCAGCCAGCTAAGGTGCGAAAATTTGCCTCCGTACCAGCCAAAGACGATCTTTTTGCTATTGCGGGGTGGGCGTGGGATGGCTCTGGGCGACTTCTCGGCCAGGAGGTTGTCCAGGTAGATGGGTGAGAGCGTCCTGGCCATTTGTGTTGCCGGGTTTCGGGCTGACGATCTTGGGCTACTGCCTGTGCAGCACGCACCATGTGGCGTGGCTCCACTTGCTGGCAATGCCATGCCAGCCGTCTCCTAGGGCTTCTAGGAGTTGCTTGTCGGTGAGGTGGATCGGGGTGTGTTCGCCGATGCTGTTATACCAGATAACCAGTCCTTGCGGTTTTAGCACTCGTTTGACCTCTGCCGGAAATAGAAACATATTGGCTAGGAGCACCGCGTCAGCAGCTTCGTCAGCGCAAGGCAGCTGAGCGCCATCGGCCATTAACCTGGGAGCGGCATCAAGCTGCTTCAGCATCTCCATTGAAATGTCCACAGCTATGACTTGGCTGAACCACTTCAGCAGATGGACAGTTGCCCGACCGGTGCCCGCCCCGATCTCAAGGCACAGGCCACCACGTTCAACTTGGCCACGCTCCAAGGCGTCTGGAATTCCAGCCATCTCGCCTGCAGGTATCCGCTCGTTCCAGTTGGGCGCAATTTCGTCAAAGAAATCCGTGACCTCTTTGGCTCGCTGGCTGGTCCACGACTTTGCCTGGAAAGCTGCCTCCTGGGTGACAGCCCGCATGGGGTGGCTGGATCCGTCCATTTCAGGGAGTTCAACTGGCGGCGCGGTAGTGGCGGGGAGGTATGTAATCATGGTCTGCAGCTAATGGGGATTACTGGGCTGGGAGCCTGAAAATTCAGCTCGAAAATCCAGTTTGGAAACCCAGCCCAAAATTTTTTTGAATTTTTGTCCTTTTTCGTTGGTTTGGTTGCCCTTATTAATTGTATGAGCGAGAAAATTATGCCAAACGGCTCTGTGTTTGACGGTGGTAAGCAGAGCCAGAGTGGAGCCAAAAGTTCTCCTTTTGAAAATCAGGCTCTGCAAGCACCAAGGCATAATGCCGACCCGCTCAGGTCGCCCGCGGGGTTTGAGCCGCGCAGTAGTGGAGCTGCGCGGCGGGGAGCCAAGAAAAAATCCCTGCTCAAAGCTCCCTCGCCCCGCGGTGCGACTCATCTAGATGGAGCAGCTGGGACTCCGAGTGGGGCCAACGCTCCTCCCGGCGCAGCTGGGACTCGTGAGGCATCTCGTTCTCATGGCACCAGCCACATCGGTGATTTTGTTCCGCGTGGTGTCAGGCGGCGTGTTCCAGAAGTGGCTATGGGTTTGCTGCTGGTGACACTAGGGGCTGTGCTCATGGTGGTTTTTGCTGGGCGGAGCGACCCCACCAGAGAGGTCTTGGCATTGGCTAGAAATGTCAGCAAGGGGCAGTTCCTCACCGCCGAGGATGTAACCCATGTTGCCCTCCCAGCCGATGTTCCAATAGCTGCCTTGGATTCTCAAAGCCAAGCTAGCATTCTAGGTTCTCAACTGGCTAGCGATTTGCCGGCTGGCATGGTTTTGACGCCGCAGCTTCTGATGCCTGAGCGCGATTTGCCGGCTGGCATGGTGGTGATTGGATCCCAGCTTGATGCAGGGCAGTATCCAGTCAGGAATTTCAGGGTGGGCGAAAGGGTGAATTTACTGGCCCGCTCGCCAAGCGGAGAAATCGTTGCCGTGGCTGAAGGCGTTCAAATTTACGAAGTTTCCCAACTGGGCTCAGGCAATAGCTTGTTTGTTTCCTTTCTGATAGACCAAGCGCTTCAGCTTGAGGTGGCTTCAGTGCTGGGAGATGACAGCTTGCGGCTGGGATTGTCTGAGGTTGACCTATGAAAGTAGTCTTTTGCTCCCTCAGAGGTGCTCCAGGAGTTACCACATTATGTCTTTTGTGTGCTGCCAACTGGCCAGCAGAGCACCCCTATGTGCTGCTGGAAACAGACCCGGCGGGAGGTGTTTTAGCTAATCGCTATGGGGCTGCCTCGCTGCAACCAAATCTTTTGGGTTTGGCAGCTTCAGCACGACACGGCATTTCGGATGAAAAGATTTTATCGTTCTGCCAACAGTTGCCTGATGGAATTTCCACGGTATTGGCACCAGCCCGCGGAGTAGATGTGCGCAACGCCCTGGAACAACTGCCACTCCACCAAATTCCAGACACTGAAGTTGACTATTTATTCGACCAAGGTCGTCTGCTGCCGGGGCTATGCGACCGGACCGCGGGAGCAGATGTCGTAGTAATAGTGGTGCGCCCTATCTATGAACAGCTTGATTTGCTATTGTCTTTGGCGCCTGACTCCGTCTATGAGTCTCTGCTTGGAGTCGTGCTGGCAGGCAAGGGGCCATATCAAGCCACAGAAATTGAAGATCAGCTCCATATCAGATGCGGAGACAGGGCGATGCTGCTAGGCACATTGCCCAACGACCCCAAAGGTGCCACCCTAGTGGTTTCGGAAGGTCCGTTGGCGCCATTGACGCGTCGTTCACGCATTTTCAAAGCTGCGCAGTCAATAGCCCAAGTGCTGGCAGGGCTTAAAGCCTCCCAAATTTCACCTGAAGAATTGTTGTCCCAAGAATTCCTGGACAGTTTGACATGAGCTACACAACGGTCAGCCACCCTGAAGCCAGAGTAATGGACTCTGCAGCCACAGCTGTGGACTCTGCGCCCGTGGAATCCTTGGCAGCTGCCAGGTCGTCCATTGAAGGGGAGACGTTCAATGAACTGCTCAGCCATTTGCGAACCGAGGTCAGCCATTGGGTGGAGGCAGAAAGACGGCTTGGGCGCAGTCCCAGCCAGGTTGCCCAGAGGGAACAAGCCAACGTAATTATTGCCGAATGGTTTGCCAGTGCTGCCGAGCAACGCTTAGGGGATGGCCAGCCAATGCTTACAGCAGCACAAGAGCATGAGCTGTCTGAAACTGCCCTGAGCTATGCTTTCGGCGCTGGTCCCTGGGAGCGGTACCTGAACGACCCCAGCCTAAGCGATATACACATCAACGGTCACGACACCGTCTGGCTGGTTGACAGATCAGGCCATAAACATCGTGGTGAGCCAGTTGCTTCCTCCAACGAAGAGTTAATTCAGCAAATCCGCTGGGCAGGGGCGAGTTTGGGAAGAACCAGTCGGCGCTTTGACGTCAGTTCTCCTGTTTTGAATATGCGTTTGCCCAACGGCGGCAGACTTCATGCCATTATGGATGTCTCCATGGTGCCGATGGTGACTATCCGTCTGCACGACCCAAACCTCACAGGCCTAGCACAGCTAAGAGAGTTGGGCATGTTTGACCAAATCATGGAACATTTTCTACGCGCTGCGATTTTGTCACGCCACAACATCGTGATTTGCGGAGGCATGGGAACAGGCAAGACCACGCTGTGTCGGGCTCTGCTGAATGAAATCCCGCCACAAGACCGAATCATCACCGTTGAAGATGAACTTGAATTGGGACTTCACCAGTTTCCGCAAGCTCACCCTGACGTTGGAGTTCTTGAAGCCCGGCCAGCCAATCTTGAAGGAGCTGGAGCTTTTCCTCTGGAGAGTTTGCTGCGGGAATGTTTGCGAATGCATGCCGACAGGATTGTAGTAGGTGAGGTCAGAGGCACAGAAGTGCTTGGAATGTTGCTGGCCATGACGTCGGGTCAAGACGGCTCCTTATGCACCATTCATGCCAACAGCACTAAAGAGGCATTTGAGCGTCTGGCCATGTATGCCTCGATGACCGCTCAACACTACTCGCAGGCTTTCACCTACCGGCTGGTCGGCAGTGCGGTGGACTTTGTCATACATATCAGTCGCTGGCAAGGCGAGCGGTTTATCACCAGCGTCAGAGAGATAGTGGGTTCCACAGAATCACATGTTCAATCCAATGAAATCTGGAAACCTGGGTCCGATGGCCGAGCAGTTCTAGCAGGCGAACCTTTGAGAGTTGATCCGACACTCAGGCGACTTGAAGCTCATGGCTTTGACTCGCAGATGCTAGTTCGATGACCTTGGTTGTGGCGGCCCTTGCTGGCGGCGTTATGGGACTAGGTGTTTGGCTGGCTTTGCGCGGCACAGTGCTTTTGGGCAGGCGCCATCATTTCAGCAAGCCAGCAAGCAGTCAGGCAGAGAAAGCTTCTGAGGCTGCTGCCCGCCAGGCTTCGCCCAGAGTCAAAACTCCTGCTGCCAACGCTCAATCAGTCCGCAAGCTCGTAGTTGCTGCAGGGCTGGCAGGGTTGATCTTTTTCACCACCCACTGGATTGTTCTGACGGTCTTGGTTGGAAGCTCAGTTGTGCTCTTCTGGGGGCGCTTAAACCCAAATAAGCAAATAGCTACTTTGGCTGAGCGCGGCGACTCCATCGCCAGTTGGATTGAAATGCTCTATGGCACCATCGCTGCCGGGGGAGGATTTGAGAAAGCCATTGTAGCTTCTGCCCGCTCAGCGCCTGTAGCCATACGCCCAGAAGTTGAAAGGTTGGCAGCGCGCATTGAAGTTGTGCCGCTGCCGCAGGCGCTTAGAGATTTTGCCCACGACATGGCTCATCCAGCATGCGATAAAGTGGCTACGGCCATCACCTTGGCTTCGGCCAAAGGTGCCCAAAATATCGTCAGCTTGCTACGCTCGCAGGCTGCTTCGGTGCGTCAGGAATCCCAGTTGTTGCGAAGTCATCAGGCAGGTCGTGCCAAGTTCTTGACTTCAGCCCGAATAGTCATAGGGTCAACCTTGGCTGTGGCTGTGGGGATCTACATCTTTGACGATGGCTACTTGACGCCATACGCCTCAACTTTCGGACAGCTGATGTTGGGGGTTGTGGGAGCCGGTTTTATAGGAGGCTATGCCCTGTTGGTGAAAATGGGCGGCGCCAAACCACCGCCACGCTATTTCAAAATGACAGAATCAGATGCCGCCGAGCCGCTGGGCTCTCAGGCTCTGTCGTAAAGGTTGAACATGAGCGTAATTTTGGTTTTAGCTGGCGTCCTCTGCGGAGCGGGTTTTTGGGTGGCCATCAGAGGTTTTACCCGCAGGTACGCCCCTTCGTTGGAGTCAGCAGCCAGTGACGGACAATCCACCTCTCTTGGAGGTTTGACTTTGGACAGCTCCAAAGCTGCTGCAGCCAGCTGGAAAACCCGTGCGGTTGAATGGTCTAACTCAACTGTGCTGTTGTTGGGCACAGATTTTAAGAAATTTTCTAAGGCTCTGCGGATATGCGGGAAAACATCCGCTGAGCACTCCTGGGCTAAAGTTTCCGCCGCGCTTTTGTGGGGGTTTGTGCCCATGATTGCTGTGCTGGCGGCGGGGGCAACAGGATTTTCTGTGCCTTTGTGGTGGGGTATAGTCGGTGTTTGCATTGGAGTGCCAGGCGGTTATCTTCTGGCCGATCGTCAATTGCTGGAACAAGCCGAAAAACAAAGAGCTGCCTTTAGGGGTGCGTTCGTGGCATATCTGGATCTAGTCAAAATTCTCTTGGCGGGCGGCAGCCATACTGATGGGGCCTTATATCAAGCAGCACAGGTGGGTCGCGGCCAAGCATTTGATGAGATCAGAGGCGCTTTGGACTGGAGTCGGGTGCACGGGCGTCCCCTGTCAGCCGGGTTAGCTCGTCTAGGAGATGAGCTGGGGATACAGGAGGTCAGCGAGGTAGCAGCCACTGTCAATCTGGCTGAGACCGAAGGTTCTAGTCCGTCTGAAACCTTGGCTCGCAAGGCCGAAGCTGCAGCCGACAGAGCTCTGTCTGAAGCCCAAGCCGATGCCAATGCCCTGACCGAGAGGATGTCCATGCCCACCGTCATCATTGCTTTTTCATTTGTGGTTTTTATTGCCTACCCGGCACTCAGTTCGTTGTCATCTGCGCTATGACAACCCCAAATCCAATCAAATCAATACGTCGCAACCAAACAGGAGGAAAAATGCTACTTACCCTTTCAATTGCCCTCTGGGCCATCACCACACAGATAATGGGCAAAGCCCACGATGCGGTCGAGAAACTGCGTCGCAGACAAGAAGGGCTCACCACCACCGAATGGGCGCTTCTGGTGGCAGGCGCCGCAGCCATCGCCATTGCTGTTGTAGCAGTTGTACGCACCAACACCAATAGTGCTACCGACAGCATCAAAACCGATGTCAATACTGTCCAAACCTTTTAGCCGAGTTTTGGGACAGGGCTAGTTTCGGCAGCGCCAAATGACAGCATCTAGCAAAGTCCCAAAGATGGCTGCCATGCGGGTGTGGCTGCCGAGCCGCCTGAGGGGTTCAACTGCTGGCTCTTCGGCTTTGGAGTTCGCCCTTTTCTACGGGCTGCTATTGGCGACAGTGATGTTAGGAGCACATGTGGCTTTGCTTTACAATGCTAATCTCACTGTCGCTGATGCAGCCGATGCAGCTCTGGAGGAGCTGACTAGGCGTGGTGGTTCAGTCGACTCGGCTAGTTCAGTTGCCCATTTCATTTCCAGAGATGCGCCGGTTACCGATTTTGAAATGGAATCTTGGGAAAGCATCGGCTCGGGTGCGCAGAAGCGGGTATTTGTGCGGGTTAAGGCAAAATCCCCTGAACTGATTCCAGGTCTGCCAAATGCTGTGACGCACGTGGTGTCCGGAGCAGCGGAACAATTCATCACAGAACAGGGCCGTTTGACATGATTTACCGGCTTGGCATCCTCCCATTTCGTCAACTCAAGAAGTTGCTCCCCAAGAATATCCCCAAGAGCATAAAGGGTCTCGTATCTGTGGAAGTTGTAATCCTGGCTTTGGGTTTGCTGGGTGGCATTCACATGGTGCTGTTTGCCGGTCGCCTGTCTCAAGCCCAAGGTGAAGTGCAAGACATCGCTGCCGAAGCTGCTCGGATAGCATCTCAGGCTCAAAACGCTGAGGATGCCAACCAGCGAATTCAGGAATTTCTCTCTCAGACAAACCAAACCTCCCAAGGCAAAAACGGCAGCGAGAACGAGGTCATCGATGCCGACAGACCGGGTGTGTCTGTTGTGAACTCCACCTCAGCTGATAGCAGCGACGCTATTTGCAACTTGGAGCTTTCGCCCGTGAGCAGTGCCGATTTCAGTCGCGGTGAAGAAATCGAAGTGCTGGCCAGATGTGAGGTTTCGTTGTCAGACCTGATCTACCTGCAACTCCCAGGCAGTATCGCTATTGAAGCTACAGCTGTGGAAATCATTGACGTCTATAGGAGCCAAGGCGCATGAAATCAAGGCGGGACGTCCATGATGAACAAGCTGGTCTGGTCAGTCTTTACGTAGCCATTGTTTTCGTGGCTTTTATATTGCTGACCGGTTTGGTTGCCGATGGAGCTCAAATTCGTAATGAGAGACGGCTTTTAGACGACATGGCAGCGCGAATTTCCAGAGTTGTGGCCCAAGAGGTGGATGTTCAAGCGTGGCATGAGGATCAGCAAATCATGCTGGACAAAACAAGGGTAAAGGCTGTTGGAGATCAGTTGCTGGAGCGTTTCAACCTAGATGGTGCCGTGACTACGTCAGAAGCAGGAGATGAGGTGATCGTTACTGTCCGAAAGCGAATTTCCCCATCTCTGTCGGTTATCCCAGCCCAGACTATTTCAGCTAGCAGGAGGGCAACCGCCCTTGTCAGCGAGGAAAATAGCTGAGAAATTTCAAAAACCCAAAAAATTAGGGAACTTTTTAGGCGAAAAAACAGACAAATAATTAAGCACCTTTGGTCAGCTTCAAGCTCTGAAGTTGACCAACTCAACAAAAAGAAAGGAAAACCATGGAAATGACACAAATGACACAGACAAGCACCGCACACACCAGCCCCCAATCACTACACCCCAGCTTCGTGGGCATCCCTAGAGCACTTGCTAGCGACTCGTACACAGCAATGCCAGAATCCGAAGAAGGCACATCACCTAATGGAGGAATGCTAGTTGGGGAAGGCATCGGGCGGGTACTGAACAGCTACATAGTTCCAGACTTGGTGGGTTTCTTAGTCTCACAGGTGGAGATTACAGCACTTTTGTCTCGCAGGTCAAAAGCGCCCAGCGGCTTTTATGAAATGGACGGGGGTTATGCCTGGAGGTTCAACTTTGACGGACAAAAGCTAGCGCAACAGCTTGGGCCCAATACCTTGGCCAATTACTTGCTGAGACATTTGACTCTTGATGCGGGCAGGTTGGTCACAGAATCAAATCAAGGCCAGCAGATGCTACTGCCTGCTCACAAGAAGTTGCCACAAGGACAATTAACACCGCTGCTAAGGGAAGGGAAACTTTTGCTTGGTCAGGAAGCACTGCTTCAACAGCAAAAAGAACTGCCCCCATCACGAGAAACGCTGTCTCCATCACTAGAAACACCGTCTCAGCCTCAAAATGGCATGTTCCAGCCTCCAGAAGTTCCTCTGTTTGTGCTTTTAGGGCGACATGGCAACTCCGACATGTTGTTGAACCTTCGTCATGTCCAGCATCTTTCAGTTCAGGGTTCACCCGAACAGGTTGACCATACCATGAGTTCCCTTGCTATGGACTTATTGTCAGACCCCTTCCGCCGAGATGTTCAGATTTGCTTAGTGGGATTTGGAGGAGACTTTGAAATGTTTCCTCAGGTGTCTGTCTTTGACAAATTGAGTGAATTAGCCGTGCTGTTATTTCCCAAAAATCAGGGCACATCCAACAGCAAGCTCCGGAATCGTTTGGAAATGGCTTGGCCGACTTCTCTCCAGCAGTCTATGTCGCCACTGGTTGGACGTCCACCTTCAACTCCCGCAGATCCTTCAACCCCGGCAGATATAGTCATCTTTGCTCCCACGGCGGAATCATCCCAAATGCTGGCAGAGTTAGAAAGGTTGAATGTCTTTTTGATTACCTCTTTCAGCGAAGCTTCATGGATGCTTGAGTTGGGACCAAAAGCCAATCGACTTCATCCGCTGGACATTCAACTGGTGCAGCGTTCCTTCAAAATACCGTCTGAGGTTCCGGCGAGCACGCTTTTGACGATGTTATCGCTCCACGGTGCGAAAGAACCTCATCTGAAGTTACAGGTTGACCAAGCAATGCAACCCAAATACCGTGGCAAGCCGAGATTCTTAAGCAAACCAGCCATGTTGCCGAAACTAAAGCTGTCGAGATCGGCCAGACAAGGCCCGAGGCGCATTGAAACCGACAATGAAGCACACCAGGATACACACCAGCCCAGAAAGGTCAGAGTTTGCGTTCTCGGACCAGTTGAAGTTCACGGTATCAACAAGAAGGCCAGCCAGCAGTGCTTGGACTTCATTTGCTATTTGGCTTTTCATCGCGAAGGCGTTACCAGCGCAATGGCCTTGGAATCCCTATGGAAAGGCAAAACTCCACCTCATATTCGCACCGTTACCGCTCTGGCTAGCAGGGCTAGATCAGCTCTTGGAAAAGGCTCACAGAACCAACCACTCCTGCCCAGAGTTGGTGCTGACAAGGCCTACCGTCTGTCCACAGAAGTCACTACAGATTATGATGAATTTTGCTTGCATCTGAGAAGGGCCCGCAATGAAAGCGCAGCTTCCCTAGTTCATTTGAGGCGAGCCTTGCAATTGGTCAGGGGTGCCCCATTCAACGGCCCCAGCTTCCTTCGCTACAGTTGGGCCGACCTCTCGCTCAGGGTTCACATGGAGTGTCTGATAGATGAGGCAGCTCACAGGCTGGCCGACCTCGCCTTGAAGTTCAATGACCCGGCAACAGCACGTTGGGCTTGTTATCAGGCTCACAAAATTGTACCGGGCTGCGAGCAGTGCTATATCAGGCGGTTCAAAATTGCTCAAAAAATGCGTGACAGGGCGGAGCTTCAAAGCGCAATGGCAGAGCTGTATCAAATAGTCAGTGTTGAGGAAGGTTGTGCCATTAGCCCGTTCATATATGACGCCTACCTCAGTCTGTTGGAAAACGGCAACTGGCAGTAGCGAGTAGCGATCTCTGCCTCGCGTCTTTCACGCTTGTCAATATTTCTGCTAGAAATGAAAGCATGAAGATTCGCAGTCAAGAAGTTACGGAAGGCCCCGCCAGAGCTCCGGCGCGGGCGATGCTGAGAGCGGTTGGTATGACAGACGCCGACTGGGACAAGCCTCAAGTTGGCGTAGCCTCCTCCTGGAATGAGGTCACACCCTGCAACCTCCCACTTGACCGCCTTGCCAAGCGGTGCAAAACAGGAGTGCGAGATAGTGGCGGCTTTCCATTGGAGTTCACCACCATTGCTGTCAGCGACGGCATCTCTATGGGACATGAGGGTATGCGTGCCTCCTTGGTCAGTCGCGAGATCATCGCTGACTCAGTTGAAGCTGTCATGCATGCCGAGCGTCTTGACGCTTTTGTGGGGTTTGCCGGCTGCGACAAGTCCCTGCCAGGCATGTTGATGGCAGCCGCGCGCGTGAACTTGCCGAATGTGTTTGTTTACGGCGGATCAATCATGCCTGGTCGGCTTAACGGCCAAGCCATAGATCTTGTAAATGTCTTTGAGGCGGTTGGCGCTCATGCCGCAGGCAATCTTTCAGACGAAGAGCTGAAAGACATAGAGTGCAATGCCTGCCCCACCGAAGGCAGCTGCGCGGGAATGTTCACCGCCAATACCATGGCAGCCGTAGGGGAGGCTTTGGGGATGTCCTTGCCTTCAAGCGCTTCTGCCCCAGCCGTAGACCGCCGGCGCGATGATTTTGCCTATCAAAGTGGCGCCGCAGTGGTGGAGTTGCTGCGTCAGAACATTCGCCCCCGCCAAATACTGACCAAAGGAGCTTTTGAAAACGCCATAGCTGTGGTGATGGCTCTAGGCGGTTCCACCAATGCTGTTTTGCATCTCTTGGCAATCGCCTATGAAGCCAATGTGGAACTTGAGTTGGATGACTTCAATAAAGTGGCAGCCAAAGTACCCCATCTGGCAGATACCAAGCCACACGGCAAATACCACATGTATGACATTGATCGTATTGGTGGAGTGGGCGTGGTGTTAGCGACTTTAGCCAGCGAAGGGCTGCTTCACACCGATGAGCTGACTGTTACTGGCAAGACCATGGGGGAGAACTTGGCTGAGTTGTCGCCGCCAGCTCCGGATGGGGATGTGGTACGCACCTTTGACAACCCCATTCACGACATTGGCGGCATTGCTGTGCTGACTGGTTCGCTGGCGCCGAAGGGGGCGGTGGTCAAAGTTGCCGGTATTGACGTTGACCATTTTGAAGGCACAGCCAGGGTCTTTGATGGCGAGCAAGCAGCCATGGAAGTGGTGCTGAAAGGGGGCATCAACCCTGGCGATATTGTCGTTATCCGCTATGAGGGGCCCAAAGGCGGGCCTGGCATGCGCGAGATGCTGGCTATCACGGGGGCTTTGAAGGGGGTTGGCAGAGGGTTGGATGCAGCACTGATAACAGATGGGAGATTCTCAGGCGGCACACATGGTTTTTGTGTTGGGCATGTAGCACCGGAAGCCACTGATGGGGGCCCCATTGCTTTGGTTCAAGAAGGCGACAAGCTAAGCATTGACGTCAGGGCACGTAGCATCGACTTGCTGGTGGATGAGACCGAACTAGAAGAAAGACGACGCCATTGGAAGCCGCTTGAGCCTCGCTATACCAGCGGCTTTTTAGCCAAGTATGCAACCTTGGCGCAAGGCGCTGAAAAAGGCGCCGTTACTGCCCCCCAGCTTGGTTGAAGGACCTTTGCCGAAAGCCGTTTGCGGAAGGCTGTTTGCCGACCCTAGCCCGGGCTTAGTACCCGATCCTAGTGCTTGGCTTGGGTCTAGCCGTCAGCAACCCCGACGTGCTCCCTGAAAAGCTTCAGCACTTCGCCCTCCTCAGCATGTCGGCCAGCGGTGCCCTTGGAGAAAATCAAGGTGCCGTCAACTTCCACGTCGAAAATGCCAGAAGCGCCTGTGATCAGCCGCAGTTCCTTGATTATGTGCTGATGGTTGGTCAGCAAATCGTGCGTTGCGCTCACGGCGCGAGGCGAGTAATCTCAAGGCACGCAGTAGGTGATGGAAATTTCGTGTTTTGCCATGTGTGATCTTTGTCTTGGTTGTGGGTAATTGCATGCTACCTTGCTATTCAAAAAATAAAGCCAAAGCAGGCTGGGAAACCAAAATTCAGGAGCCGTTCTGAAGTCTGCTGGCAACCTATTGTTCTGTAAAAATAAGGTCAGGCCAAATTTCGTCTAAGGGTTGAAAGTCTTTGTCAGCAGATATAAGGGTAAGCTCGGCAGCATATGCGGTAAAAGCTATCCAGATATCGTTTTTCCCCATTCTCTTAGCTGGTTTTAGTGGTGCTGTGTTTTTTGGAGCAGGCACAGAATGACCTTCAGTCCAGGCATCAATTCGTGCATAAGCATCAAATACCTCAGGACTGTTAATATCTAATATCAAAACGTTATCTAGAATTTCATAGAGCTGTTATTGTTTTTTTGTGCCCCAGCCAAATTTTAAGGCAAGTGCAAAAATTTCCCCCTTGGTTACAACGGATATGAAGATTGAAGAATTCGAAGGACTCAAGTTATATTTTTCTATGAGAGATGTAGCCCAAGGAACACCTTTAATGACACCAGCCAAAATGTTTGCATCAAGAAGATAGCGCTTCATTGGACATCACTCAGTCAAGTTCGGCTAAGAGTTCTTCAATAGATTCATCCCCTGGCCAAGTGCCAACAAGCTTTTGAATGTCAAAAGCTTTGTCCTGTGAACGTTCGAGTTCGAATAGGGTTTCCGAAATAGTTTTTGGTGCTGATGGCATTTTTTTGAAAATATCATCCCCTTTTTCCTTGGCCCATATCTTTTCAGCTTCGATGAATCTGGCTTGGCCGCTTGCTTTGAAAAAAATCTTTCCCCGGGCAGTGGCTGGCTTGCCCCATAGGTGGCGCAGAGTTTCAACACCTTCCAAGTCAAGGTTTAATCTTCCATTTATGAGTGTTTTTTCGTCCATCAGCAGGCAAAAATAACCATTTCCATATTTGATTTCGTCAAGTGTTCCACTAATGATAGTGGTGTGTGGATTTGGAATATTTTGCTGTTTTTCACTGATAACAGAAAACTCTTTTGAATCCAGCAAGAATTCTCCATGAGCACATCCTTCAGGAGTTAACTGGTACACCGCTGTTGTGCCAGCCACCTTGCTGAATTCTTTGATGGCTTCCATAACTGAGGTGTCAAAGTATTCTCCAACGGGACTTTCCATTTGAGTTTCCTTGATAGAAGCTGCGACTAGATCAAGGGATGTATCTTCCAGATTGGTTTGTCTGCCAAACATCTTGTCCTGAGCAAATTGATCGTGGGCAGCGTATTTCAGTTTTGGAGCTTCGAGTCCGAGGATTGTCGAGCAGGAGCTTAAATCTGTGATGACAAAATCAGTCACTTCCTTAAGCCATTTGGGTTTGGCTCCCTTAGAACTGCCTGTGCCTGTAGCAAGCAAGAGAACGGTTGTTTCAGCTACTTTGCGCAGTGCTTCCACAACTCCAGTTAGTGTTGTTGCCTTTATCTTGCCGGAGTCTTCAGTCAGGCCGCTGATACGCAGTTGATAGTGCTGTGTGTCCATTAGAACTGCCTCCATCATAATTTTAGCAGAAGTCTGAAATTTTACCATTTTCGACAATAGATTACTATGGACTACCACAAGAGCAAATGCTGCACACTCAAACAGTGGCCAAAGCATCAATAAGGTCGCTGGAACGGCATGTCAGCGGCTTGCGATACGAAGGTTTTGATTTCCTCTGGCAGTTTCTAGTTGCTGATGTCGATCTTGCTGACGTTGAAAGAGCGGAGTCTGCCGTTGCGGGAGAAGAAGATCGCCTGCTCACGGCATGCAAGTCGGGTGTTTTGGCCGACTCGGCTTTGCCAATCATCTAGGGTAATGTAGTAGTAGGGCACGCTGCTCGAGCGGACCACGTTGCGGCGCGCCAGCGAGTCAGAGTCGCAGGCTTCTCGCAAGTGGTGGGCTAGCATGCGCTCACCTGCTTTGCCTTTCGCGTGCGCTGGCAGCCAGTATGCCCATTCGTTCCAACTACCGCTCCAGTTCTCTTCACTTTCCGATCGAATCTGTTCCGCAAGGTGGCGCAGGTTTTCCAGCGTGATTTCTTCTGGCGTGTCGGGGTCTATTATCTGTCTATTATCTTTAGCCTTGGTTTGCTCATCTGTCCATCTCCTTTAGTAGTGCGGTGTTGGGTTTCGTTCATGCTCCGCAGCCGCTGTATTTTCCTGATCGCCCAAAGCACTGCTGCCACTGGGCCCACTGCTGCCACTGGGCCGATGGCTATGACGCCCAAGTTTGGCAACACATGACGTTTTGGTGCATTCAGGCTCACTCATTTCTGTCTTCTTGTGATGTTGCTTTGCTTCATATGAACCCCAGCCTGTAGCTCATCCGGAGTGTATTAGTGCGCTGCTTCATCTGAGCATTGCTTCGGCTCTTGCAGTTCAGGCTTGAACTGCAATCTCATTGTGCCGTTGAACCTTGGATTTTCTCTAAATTCAGGTATTATAAAAAAGATGCCTAAGCAAGCACCAAAAAAGAGGAAGATCATCGTCCCGCCAGGAGAATTCATTAAGAAGTCGCCGCGCTTTGCCAAGCTGTCTGCTACCCAGACGCATTGGTGGCGGGGCTTGGTGGGGTATCAGGTGTATGTGCTCTCGTTTGCTGACAGCAACGGAGACGGCATCGGCGATCTCAATGGCATCACCGAAAAGCTGGAATACATCAAATGGCTGGGAGTGGACATTGTCTGGGTAAATCCGTTTTTTGAATCGCCTGGATATGACCACGGCTATGATGTCAGCGACTATCTCTCCATCAATCCAAAGCACGGCACAATGCAGGATTTTGAACGCCTCGTGGAGCAGACGCATGCGCTGGAAATGGCGTTTGTGCTTGACATCGTGCCAAATCACACGTCAAGCCAGCATCGCTGGTTCCAGGAGTCCAAAAGCAGCCTTGACAATCCGAAGCGAGATTGGTATATCTGGAAAGACCCAGGCCCAGACGGCGGGCCGCCCAACAACTGGGTAGCTCATTTCGGAGGGCCGGCTTGGACTTTTGACCCCGGCACAGGTCAGTATTACTGCCACCTTTTCCTCCCTGAGCAGCCCGATTTAAACTGGCGCAACCCTCAGGTGCAGGCAGCTTTTGATGAGATTTTGGAGTTCTGGTGCGATAAGGGGGTGGATGGTTTCAGAGTTGACGTTGCCCACGCCATGATAAAGCACCCAGATTTTCCCGATAACCCGAAGATTGCAGAGCCAACCGAGCAGATGGGCGCCCGTGCCGTCTTCAACTGCTTTGAGCACAAGTACGACCTGGACCAAGACGAAATCCCCGATGTATTCCGCAACTGGCGTAAAACTGTAGCCCCTTACGATGCCATGCTGTTGGCAGAAATTCACATCACTCAAGGGAATCGCTTCACCCGTTTTACGGGGGATGAAGTCATGGATTTGGCCTTTCATCTGCCACCCATGTGGTCAGACTGGAACCCTGCCAAGCTGATTTCTGAGATTGTGGATTTGTGTGAGCACGCCCCTGGCAGAGTTTCATGGGTGCTGAGCAACCACGACGGAGGTCGCCCAGTTTCGCGCTTTGGCGGCGGCGACCTCGGTTTGCGGCGCGCTTTTGCGGTGACCACAGCCATGTTTGCATTGAGAGGCGTGCCCTTTATTTTTCAAGGAGAAGAGCTTGGCTTGCCTAACGCCGTCATTGGCAAACGCGACCTAGCCGACCCTTTGGCGACCCGCAATAAACATGGCGAAGGCGACAGCCGGGACGTCTGTCGGGCACATATGCCATGGGAAGCTGGGGTAACCAATGGTTTCACCACAGCGAAAACTCCTTGGCTGAAATCGCAGCCTCGCCCCTTTGAGCTGACCGTTGCTGGACAGCGTTGGGGTGGAAGGGGGCGTTCGGGGGTTCAGTCCGGAGGGAATGGGAGACGTTCGGTGGGGCAGCCGCCAAAAAGTGGCGAAGAAAGTGTCTTGGCGCCATTGGCGGCGTATCGCAGTCTTATCCAATTGCGCAAGGATTATCCGGAGGTGTGGCACGCACCTTTGAATGTTGAATCCCCACAGCCCGAGGTTTTACTTGCTGATAGAGGCAATTTGAAGCTGGTGGCAAACCTGTCGGCTGAACCGTTTGAAACAGACCTTGGATTGCCAGCTAAGGTGCTTTTTTCCAGCAGCTCGGTTTCAGGAAGAAAAGAAGGCCAATTAGAACGAGACGGCTCAGTGGTTGTTCCTCCCGAGACTTCAGTTATCTTTGAGTTTGCTGCCCAGTGAAATTATGCCCCCAAACAGCACCCGAAAACCTGCCGGCTACAAATCTCCAACCAGAGATTTCGGCATGATTTCGGCCAACTCAACAGGTCGCCTTTCATCTATGGAGCGGTGACCGGCTTCTCCCACCGCTACCGACCACAACCCGTCCAGCAAAGTTACCTCGGCCGGTTTGTCCTCTACAACGGCCTCCAAAAAAGCCAGCATCTCCAAGAAACTCGACCCGTTGTGTCCGCCTTCAAAGGCAATCCTGCTGTCTGAAACCTCAATTGTTTCAACATCTCCAATCCAGTGCTGCCCACGCCGTCCAAGGCGCATAATCCCTTCGGGCACAAAAGCTTCAACCTTGCCTTTGTCTCCCACGGCTACTACCTCTTCCTGGTTGTGCGTAGCGTCTGCAAACATGCACAAGTCCAACATGGCTCGCGCACCATCGGGATAGTCCACCACCACGTAGGCGTTGTCCAACATGTCTGGGCTTTTGCCGTTATATCGCTCCTCCAAGTGGTTGACAGCTTGTGACCCTGAGGCGAAAACCTGGCCTGGCCTCGCCCCCACAATCAAGTCCATCAGATCAAAAAAATGACAGCACTTCTCCACTAAGGTGCCTCCCGAACTGCGATGGAAGCGGTTCCAATGCCCAACTTTGGACAGAAACGGAAAGCGATGTTCCCTTATGGTAACCATCTTCACGTCTCCCACAACGCCCGCAGCCACCTCTTCAATCAAACGCGTAACGGGTGGCATATAGCGATATTCAAGCCCCACCCACGCAGTGCCGGCAAAATTGGCCGCTTCAGCCAAATCAATAATCTCCAGGCAGTCCGTGACATTGATGCCCAGAGGCTTTTCCACTAGCACATCGCAAGATGTCCTGAACACGTCAGCCAACACATCCTTGTGATTGAAATTCGGAGTTGAGACCACCACAGCATCGCACAGGTCGGCTCGCAATAAATCTTGGTGGGTTTCAAATTCCTGAAGCGGCTCGCGCTCTTCGCCCTCAGACCAGACTTGGTGCAGCTTAGCTCTGGATGGCAGATGGGGGTCGGCTATGGCTACAACTTCCGCACCATCCAGAGCCATGAGGTTCCCCAGATGCTCCCGGCCCATCATGCCCACCCCGATGAGGCCAAACTTGAGTGGGTTGGCAGCGAGGTTTTTT
>JAPYNY010000020.1 GCA_028283145.1 Candidatus Hopanoidivorans cymbastelae | reverse complement strand
TCCTCGGTGGTCGTGGTTGCTGCCTCGGTGGTCGTGGTAGCCGCTGTGGTTGGCGGCGGCTCTCCAGCGTCATCGTCGTCATCGCTTCCGCAAGCAGACGCGATGAGTGCTAATGACAACAGGCTGGCTAGAATCAGCCAGAGTTTTCTATGCTTCATTTTTGCTCCTTATTTAGTAGGTGTTTCTCACGGGGCTTTTCCCCAGCGAGTCATACAGCTTTTGTGATTTGAGTCGGGTCAGTCCGACCCTTTTGATTTCTTGTTGATTTTACGCTGATATGAATTGTTGATGATATCTTAGCAACTAAACCTAAGCTTTTCTTAAAAATTTGGATTTAATTCTTTAAGCAGTTTTGGGCAGGTGACTAATGGGCACGTCAACCTGAGGAAAGCACTTTAAACTTTTTCAGGGTGCGGCATGCGCTGAGGTGCTGTGGCATTGCCTTGGTACTCATCAGCCAAAAATCAAGTTAGCCTAGATGTCATGGGCCAGCCTGTTACAGTCGTGGAAAAGCGTGCTAGTCAGCGTGGCGTCATTCGGCTTGAAGCCAACCGCACACTATCGGGCACGGGCCATCTGTCGTATCGGGGGCCGAGCGATGTTTTGGGAGATACGCCTGCCGACAAGGTTGCCCAACTGCTGTTTGAGCAGGGCAAGGTGGACGGGGTCCACATCAACGGCAACGTCATCACGATTGATTTGAAGAAAGGAGCCGACTCCGCAGGCATGAAGGAACTGGTGGAGTCGCTCTTTCTCTACTATCGCTAGCAGGTGGGTGTGCTAGCAGGATGCATGGGTGCTAGCGGTGCGGGTGCGGGTGACAGCGAGTTCGGGCACTAGCGGGTTTGGGGAGCAAGGCCAGCCACCTAGGTGCTAGCCGACTTAAATGAGCACCCGCCTGTTGCTTTGGCTTTCTCTGATAACAGGGCTTCTGATCCTGTTGGCCTTTACAGTTCAGGTTTTGATTGCCTGAGCGATCTTTGCTGGCGCCCAAAAGCTAAGCCGCTGGCTGGTGGCCCCCCGCAGGTTAGTCCCACAGGCTAGTCAAAAAACCAGTTGCCTCCGCCCCCGTTGCCCCCGCCACTGGGGTCAATCTTGGCTGGGCGCAAGTCGTCAAACCACGTGGCCGTCTCATCATAGGCAGCGAAGAAAAGCCGATTGCCCCAAGCCGGGTTGCGCCCCTGAAGCACCCTCAGAGCAAACACTTTTTCCCCAGCCAACTCCAGCGCAGATTCCACCAGCACCTTGCCGGGTGTGGCGGCCATCACGGGCCCACGCATGGTTCTGCCCAAGCCCGACACCTGCCTGAAAGCGCCACTGTAGATTTCCAAAGCACGCGACAGCGGCAGTTCAAAATAGCGCTTGGGGCCAGTGTTGCGCTCGACAAACATATAGTAGGGCACACATCCCAAGCTCACTTGGGCGCGAATCAGATCAGCCCAGACTTTGGACGAATCGTTGACGTTTCTGATGATGGGAGCTTGGCATCGTATAACCGCCCCTGTGGACAAGATATTGCGGACAGCTTCTTCAGCTATTACAGTTTCCAACTCGCACGGGTGGGAGTAATGCGCCATTATCGCCAGATGGCGCCCAGCGCTGACAATCTCATCAAACAGCTTGAGCGTGTCGTCGGCCTCCTTGTCGTTGACGAAGCGGTGCGGCCAATAAGCCACCGACTTAGTGCCGATGCGAATATTCAACCCTTCAAATTCAGGTGCCAGAAGCGGCTCAACATAGCGCCTCAGGACGTCAGTACGCATGACCATCGGGTCGCCGCCAGTGAAGATGACGTCAGTTACTTCAGTATGGGCACGGAGGTAGTCCACCATTGCGGCCGCTTCTTTGGCTGCAAACTTCAAATCATCCAGCCTCACGAACTGCGGCCAGCGGAAGCAATAGGTGCAGTAGGCGTGGCAGGTCTGCCCTTTGGACGGAAAGAATAGGATGGTCTCTTTGTATTTGTGCTGGATGCCTTCCATCTTTTCGCCATCCAGCTGCGGGACATTAAGGTCGACCTGGCCTGAAGGGTGCGGATTCAAGCCGAGCCGGATTTGTCTGACAGCTGCATCAATTTCTGCCTGAGCGGCCTTGTCGTCAACCAGCTTGGCGATCTTGGCAAAGTCGCTGGGCGAAAGCATGCCTTCTTGCGGGAAGGTCAGCTGGAACATGGGGTCGTCGGGGATGTTATCCCAGTCGATGAGTTCCTCGCAGATGTATTGGTTGGTTTTGAAGGGCAAAACCCGTGAGACAATATCCATGGCTCGGCGCTGTTGAGCGCTCAAATTGTCAATCCCGGGAATGTCGCCCATATTGCGACGCTGAAAAGTTCGCAGGACGGGTTGTTCCGCCGGTGAAAGTCTTAAATTTCGTATATTTACAGCCAAACTAGATGACATGACTAAACCTCCCAAAAGACAAGTCTAGTTTAAGGCAGCTTGGCTGATTTTAAATTTTTGGCGAGGGGGGGGTGAGCAGGAGAGGCTGGGTGGCTGGGTGGCTAGGTTGGCCTAGAGCACAAGGCCGGCTTGGAGCACTAGGCCATCGACAGAGGTTGAGCCATCTGCCTGTGCAGCCAGGGCACATTTTCTTTCACACCTGCCATCAGCAACCCCAACTGCTCAAGGTCAGCCTCTTGGTGATCCAAGATGTCCATAATCTGGCCTTCGTAGATGACAGCTATTCGGTCGGCCAGAACCATAAGCTCGTCCAAGTCTTCTGAGATCAGTAAAATGGCGCAACCGTCTGCTTTTTGCTCCAGCAGTTGCGAATAGATGTATTCAGTGGCCCCGACGTCAATGCCAATTGTGGGCTGCGATGCCAGCAGAACTTTGGGTCGCCCTGACAATTCGCGGGCCATAATGAGTTTTTGAATATTGCCTCCCGAGAGGTCTGAAGTGGTGGTCTCCAGTGTGGGCGTCTTGATTAAGAAGCGACGCACCAAATTGAGGCAATGCTCTTTGATGTTGGTGAAGTGCATGAAGTTATATTGGCAAAACCTTTTGTCCCGGCGGTCCAGCAAAATTAAATTATCGGAGACGGCAAAGCTGGGAATGGTGCCTTCATACAAACGCTCCTCAGGCACATAAGACAATCTGGCTTGGCGCACCACCTTGGGATGCTTATTGGTGGTGTCTTTGCCCCCCACCTTCACTGTTCCCGAGACAACGTTGCGCATGCCGGCAACGGCTTGAGCCAACTCCCGCTGTCCATTGCCTGATACCCCTGCCAACCCCAAGATTTCTCCCTCTCGGACTTCCAGAGAAACTCCCACAACTGCCCGATCGCCCCGATCGCCATCGACATACAAATCTTGAATGACCAATCGCGGCTCGCCCAGTTTGATTTTCGGCCTATCGGGCACAAGCTGCACCGGTCTGCCGACCATCATCTGAGCTAGTTGCGACTCGTTGGTCTGAGCAGGAGTTATTTCGCCTGTAACCTGCCCGTCTCGCAGCACGGTAATGCGGTCGGAAACAGCCATTACTTCCTTGAGCTTGTGGGAAATGAAGATAATCCCCCGTCCGTCTGCAGCCATTTTTTTCAAGACATGGATCAGCTCAGCAACTTCTTGCGGCGTCAAGGCAGCAGTAGGCTCATCTAGCACCAGCACAGATGCGTTCCGATAGAGGGCTTTGAGGATTTCAACCCGCTGGCGTTCTCCCATAGCCAACTGCCAGATGTAGGTGTCGGGGTCGACTTTCAGGCTATAGAGTTCAGACAACTCGGTTATCCGCTTAGAAACTGCTGGCAAATCAGTCAGCGGGTGCCTAGAGGAACGCAACCCCAAGGAGACGTTTTCAGCCACAGTCAAAGTTGGAACCAGCATGAAGTGCTGATGCACCATGCCAATGCCGTGTCTTATGGCATCTGAAGGGGATTTAATTTCTATGGTTTCTCCCCTGAGGCGAATCTCGCCCTCGTCGGGGTTGTACAGCCCATAGAGGATCTTCATGAGCGTGCTTTTACCTGCTCCGTTTTCACCCAACAGGGTGTGAATCTCACATTGGTTCAGATCAAAGTTGATGTTGTCATTGGCCAGCACTCCTACGAAGTGTTTGGTGATTCCGACCATTTCAAGAAGCTTCATCAAAATCTCCTAACTGAAGTTTCAACTGCTGGGGTCAATGCTGCCGTCAATGATGCCGCTGGCAATCTCACCTGCCCTTGTGCGCACATCGGCAGGAAGGTCGTAAGCGTTGTTGTAGACAATCTCAAGCCCTCCATTTTCCAATGTAATGGTAAATGCCCTGCCACCTTTGACACCCCCTTCAATAGAGTCTAGTATCTCTTCCAGAATTACCTCCCATCGATACACCTGAGAAGCCACCACAAAGTCCACCGCCAGAGAGCTTTGGTCGGCTTGATTGCCCAGCCAAAGCACTTTTTCATCTCGGGCCACGCCTATAGCGCCCACGGCGATTTGAGCCGAGCTGGTTAAGATGTCGGCACCTTGGGCAATCAGGGCTTTGGTGGTTTCAACTGCCCTTGAATAATTGCTGAAGGAACCAATGTAGACGGTATTGACGTCCACCGCGGAGTTTTGGAATTCCACGCCAGCTTCAAAACCGTCAATGAAGAATTTTGCATCCCCGACTTCAATTGGGCCAACCACGCCTGCTGCGCCGGTTTCAGTCAACTGGGCTGCTATGGTTCCAAGGACGAATCCGCCTTGCTCCGAAGCAGCTGTGTAGGCATAAACATTATCCAGGCCGAAAGTGTCCCGAGCGGTTCCCCAGGCAAAGGATACGTCTGGGAAATCTAGGGCAATTTCCTGCAGCGAGCCACCGTCTTGCGACCCGTGAGCGATGATCAAGTCATAGCCCTCCTTGGCGTAGTCGCGAATTGTCACGGCAGCTTCTTCCCTGGAGGCGTTGTTGGTGATGACATACTGAACTCTGTCTCCCAAGGCTTTGACGCCTTCCACCAGGCTTTGTGTGAAAGAACGATCGTTGGAGGCGCTGGGAGCCACAATGGCTATCCTCAGGGTGCCGGGTGGTATTTCAGCAGCGGAATTGCTGTCAACACAGGCTGTGGCCAAAAGCCCAATCACGGCCAAGACAGCGGCAAGGGCAAGTCGTCTGAGGTGGTGGGTGGTCATCGTTGTCGGGCTGGCTTAACTCAGGCGGTTTGTTCCATCAAGCAGACTCGGCTAACAGTCACTTAGTAATTTATTTCCCGGCTGAATGTTTGAGTCAAGGCGCTTGGCTGACCAATCCGTCGGGTCACAATCACCAGTGCCACCACGGTGATCACAGCTGGTACCATTTCAGTCAACTGGGCGGCTGCTCCGGTCAGGATTCCAAGAGTCCTCCATTCCAGCACAGCAGAGGTTACCAAGCTGAACAGTAATGAGCCGGCTAGCACCCCAAGAGGGCGCCAGGCTCCGAAGTAAACCAGAGCCACGGCGATGAACCCTATGCCGTTGGTTATGTTTTGGAAGTAAATACCTTTGTCCAGCACCAAGGCGGCACCTCCCACACCTGCCAGAGCGTTGCCGATGATTATGGTGGTATAACGAGTCCGCACGACGCTTACCCCAAGGCTGTCGGCAGCTTCGGGATTTTCACCCGCCGCCCTTATATTAAGACCGAAAGTCGTTTTTGAAACTGTCAGCCAAGCCAGAGGCACCAGCAAAAATGCCAGATAGATGATAATGCTGTGATTGTAGAGATTGGGATAGGGGACGTCCAGCCTTTCATCCGGGACTATGAATTCAAAAACGCCTTCAAATCTTTCAATGGGTATTGGAGTGCCAACCAACTGACGAAATAGCAAGTCGCTGAACCCCAGACCGAACAGGTAAATCCCAATCCCGCTGATGTCCTGCGTGGCGTGAAGCGTAACTGTGATGAAGGCATATAGCACCCCCATAGCCATCCCTACTGTTAGTCCAGCACCCAGACCTTGCCAAGGGCCGCCTGTTTCAAGCGTGACATAGTAAGCGGCAAAAGCCCCCAGCAACATGACTCCGTCAACCCCCAAGTTCAGCACTCCACTGCGCTGTGCGATGCTTTCTCCTATAGCCGCAAATATGTAGGGGACAGCCAAGCGGATGGTGGAAGACAAAATAACCACCAAGGTTGTAAACGTGAAAAAACCGCTCCAACCTCGGCGTGCCGCCAGCACATCGGCAGCAGCCGAATTGGAAACAAAATCAAAAGCTAACTCAACTGGCATGATGGCACGTCAATTACGCGGCAGGGCAGATGGTGGATGTGTCTGATCTGATGCCAGGCCATTTGGGTCGGCATCAACATCTTGGTCTTGGTCGGTAACAGGGATGGAGATTTCTTTGCCAACCCGGGTGACTTCAAAGGGGATTTTCAGATACACCCATCTAACAGCTCTTTCGCTGCTGAGCACAAAGACCACGATCAGGCCGCTCAATGCCACCACTATCGGAGTTGCTACCTGAACAGCCCTTTCAAGAGCACTAGCTCCTTCCAACACGCCACCGAACAAAAGTGACATAGGAATAACCCAGATGGGATGCAGACCGCCCAACAAGCCCGCCACGATGCCGTTGAAACCCGCTAGTTGGGTAAAGCCGGAAGGCATGTCTTCCACGCTCAGGCGGTGAGACACAGAAGAGACCACCAGTATGGCCCCTGCCAGCCCCGACATGGAACCGCTCAAGGTCAGAGCCAGAATAATGTTTTTCCTGACGTTGATACCCGAATAGTGGGCTGCTCGAGGATTGCCTCCAACGGCCCGCAACTCAAAGCCCGTAGCGGTGTGCCAGAGCAGCAGATAAGCCAAGATCGCGGCCACAACAGCTATCACAATTCCCAAGTTCAGCTCGGTGTCTCCCAGCAAAATAGGCATGTCGGCATTCTCAGACAGCCGTCTGGTCTGTGAGATGTTGGAAGTAACCCCGCCGCTGTCGTCGCGCATCGGCCCTTCCAGCAAGTAAAGCATTATGTAGCCAGCCACAATATTCAACATGATGGTGCTGAGAACTTCATTGACAGATGAATAGGCCTTCAAGAAGCCAGGAATGAAAGCCCAAAAAGCCCCCCCCACTAAACCTGAAGCCAGAGCTAGTGGCAATAGCACCACTCGGGGCAAGTCTGGCACCGCCAAGATAACAGCTGCGCTCACCAGAGCTCCGGCGATGCTCTGCCCTTCGTCCCCGATGTTGATGACTGAAGTCCGAAAGGCAATGCAAATACCCACACCGAGTTTCTGGCCGATGCCTTCAACTGCTGGTAGCAGTGTTGACAGTTGGGATGATGTGAGAGCCGTAGGCAGACAGGGTTGCGTCTTTTTGGTCGTGCATCAGATAGACGGCAAACTGGTCGGCTCCCAGCTCGCGCAACTCCAATATCCGCTCGATGTGTGCCTCAGGCGGGCCCAACAAGCAGAAGCGGTCCACAATTTCATCGGGCACAAAATCGGTGTGGGTGGCACCGGCTCGTCCATGTTCGGCATAGTCATAGCCTTGGCGGCCGGCTATGTAATCCGTCAAAGCTCGTGGCACGTTTGTGCCTTGGGTGCCGTAACGCTCTACTAGATCGGCTACATGGTTGCCCACCATTCCACCGAACCAGCGAACCTGGTTGCGCTGGTGCTCCAAGTCTGCGCCAACATAGGCCGGGGCAGCTATGCAGATATAGAGGTCATCGGGGTTGCGTCCCGCAGCTTCGGCAGCTTGGCGCACTGCCGAGATGGTCCACTTGGCAATGTCGGGGTCGGCTAGCTGCAAGATGAAGCCGTCGGTTTTTTCGCCGCACAGCTTGAGGGCTTTGGGGCCATAGGCAGCCATCAAAATGTCAAGCTTTCCGCCGTGGCTCCAAGGAAAGCGCTGCTTGGTGTGGTTGTAGGACACTTCCTGGCCCTCCACCATGCCTTTCAGCACATCCATGGCTTGGCTTAGCTCGCCCAAGGAACAGGGCTTGTGCCCGATGACTCGCATAGCCGAGTCGCCGCGTCCGATGCCACAAATTGTGCGGTTGCCGAACATGTCGTTCAAGGTGGCAAAGCAAGAAGCCAAGACCGTCCAGTCGCGAGTGCCGGGATTGGTCACCATAGGGCCGACAATCATACGGTGAGTTGCCGACAGCATCTGAGAATAGATGACGAAGGGCTCCTGCCAAAGCACGTGCGAATCAAACGTCCAGCCGTGCGAAAAGCCCAGTTGCTCAGCTTTGCGAGCCAACTCAACCACTCGCCAAGCGGGTGGGTCGGTTTGCAGAACAAGTCCGAAATCCATATTGCGTCTTCCGATGGTGCTTTGGGGTGGGGTTGGCTAGTGGGTGCTTTGTTGTTGAGCGCTTGCTGGCGGGTGTCTTGCTGGCAGCAGCTTAGCGAGTTTGAGGGAAGCCCAGATTGATGGAACTGGTGGCCGGGTCGGGCCAGCGACTGGACACGACCTTGGCTTTAGTGAAGAAATGGAAGCCTTCGGGCCCATACATGTGGGTATCGCCGAACAATGATCCCTTCCAGCCGCCGAAGGAATAATACGACACTGGCACAGGGATAGGGACGTTGATCCCCACCATGCCCGCTTGAACATCAAACTGGAACTGTCGGGCTGCACCGCCGTCTCGGGTAAAGATAGCAGCTCCGTTGCCCCAAGGGTTCAAGTTGATGAGCCTCACGGCTGCGTCGTAGGTGTCAACCCGCACCACGCTGAGGATGGGGCCAAAAATCTCGTCTTGGTAGCAGTCCATATCGGAAGTGACGTTGTCTATCAGAGTGGCGCCCAAAAAGAAGCCGTCGCCTTGGGCTATGTCGTCTTGGCTGCCGTCGCGCACCACAACCGCCCCTTGGGATCTGCCAGAGTCAATATAGCTTGCGACGCGGTCACGGTGGGCTGCGGTAATCAGCGGGCCCATGTCGGAATCGGGGTCGGTGCCGTCTCCCACTTGGATTTTCTCCAAGCGAGAAGCAATGGCATCCACCAGTTTGTCGCCCACTCCGCCCACGGCTACCACAGCTGAAATAGCCATGCAGCGCTCGCCCGAAGAGCCGTAGGCAGCATTGACCGCGGAATCAGCCGCCAAAGCTACATCGGCATCGGGCAAGACGATCATGTGGTTTTTGGCGCCGCCCAGAGCCTGCGCCCGCTTGCCATTGCGGGTAGCGGTCTCATAGACATATTTGGCTATGGGAGTTGAGCCCACGAAGCTGACCGCAGCTATATCGGGATGCTCCAGCAGTCGGTCAACGGCAGATTTATCTCCGTGCACCAGATTGACCACCCCCCGCGGCAGCCCAGCCTCCTTGAGCAACTCCATAGTAAACAGCGGAGCCGAAGGGTCTTTTTCAGATGGCTTCAGCACGAAAGTATTGCCGCAGGCGATGGCGTTGGGATACATCCACATGGGCACCATAGCTGGGAAATTGAAGGGGGTGATTCCGGCTACAACCCCCAGCGGTTGGCGGATGGAGTAGACGTCCACCCCGCGGGAGGCTTGTTCGGTGTAATCTCCCTTGAGCAGCTCCCCAGCACCGCAGGCGAACTCAATGTTTTCCAACCCTCGGCTGACTTCGCCCCTGGCGTCGTCTAGAACTTTGCCGTGTTCTTGGGTGAGCAGCCGGGCGATGTCGTCGCGATGTCGGTCGACCAAGTCTCGGAAGCGAAACAAGATGTCCATGCGCTGAGCTAGGCTGGTCTCGCGCCAATCCGCAAAAGCTTCTTTGGCTGAAGCTACGGCCTGGTCGACTTCAGCGTCTGAAGCCAGACAGACCTGTGCGGTTTGTTCTCCGGTAGCGGGATTGAAGACCGGATCCACTCTGTTGGATGCGCCGGGTTGGAAGTCGTTGTCTATCCAGTGATTGATTGTTTTCATGATGTGTAGGGGGGGGGTGTTTGGGGT
>JAPYNY010000002.1 GCA_028283145.1 Candidatus Hopanoidivorans cymbastelae | reverse complement strand
AACCCCAACCCCAACCACCACAAACCCACAAACCACCCAAACCCCAAAACCCAAAGCATGAAATCCGAAATCAACAAGATAGTGCTGGCTTACTCCGGCGGTCTGGACACCTCGGTCATTTTGCGCTGGCTGCAGGCGACCTACGACTGCGAGGTGGTTACCTTCACCGCCGACATCGGCCAAGGCGAAGAGCTTGAGCCAGCCCGCCAGAAAGCTCAGGCGCTGGGAGTCACAGAAATTTACGTGGAAGACCTGCGCGAGGAGTTTGCTGCTGATTTCGTCTTTCCGATGTTCAGGGCCAACACGCTCTATGAGGGGCAATATCTGCTGGGCACTTCCATAGCCCGCCCGCTGATCGCCAAGCGCCTGGTGGAGATAGCTGCTGAGACGGGTGCCGATGCGATTGCCCACGGAGCCACAGGCAAGGGCAACGACCAAGTGCGATTTGAGCTAGGCGCCTACGCGCTGAATCCCGACATCAAGATAATCGCTCCTTGGCGTATCTGGGATCTCACCTCCAGGGAGAAGCTGCTGGCCTACGCTGCCGAATACGGCATCCCCATAGAGATGGATCAAGGCGACAAACCGCCCTATTCCATGGATGCCAACTTGTTGCACATCTCCTATGAGGGTGGCATCCTGGAAGACCCTTGGGCGGAGCCACCAGAGAGCATGTGGCGTTGGACGACTAGCCCCACACAGGCCCCCGATGAGCCAACCGAGGTTGAGTTGAGCTTTGAGCAGGGGGATTTGGCAGCCATCAACGGGCAAGACATGTCGCCAGCCCAGGCACTGGAGGAGTTGAACAGGCTGGGCGGCTTGCATGGGGTTGGGCGACTTGACATCGTGGAGAACCGCTACGTGGGCATGAAGTCGCGCGGTGCCTATGAAACCCCTGGGGGCACGATTTTGCTGGCAGCCCACAGAGCGGTGGAATCGCTCACTTTAGATCGCGAAGTGGCGCACCTGAAAGATGAATTGATGCCACGCTATGCCTCGCTGATCTACAACGGCTATTGGTGGAGCCCGGAAAGGGCCATGCTGCAGACAGCCATTGACAGCTCGCAGCGAAATGTCAGCGGCGATGTGCGGCTGAAACTTTACAAGGGCAATGTGATGGTGACGGGCAGGCGTTCGGGGCAGTCGCTGTTTTCTGAGAAGGTGGTGACTTTTGAAGAAGACGAAGGCAGCTACGATCAAGCCAATGCCACCGGTTTCATTGCCTTGAACGCCCTGCGGCTGCAGCTGAAGGCGCGCCGAGATTTGGGCAGGTCGGGTGGGCGCGCATCTCATGAAAACTCAACCAGTCATGAAAACCTAGCCGGCGCGGGCGAGGGCACGCCATGAGCACGCTTTGGCAAGGGCGGATGTCGCAGGAGCCGTCTGAGACGCTGCTGGAATACACGGCCAGCATCGATTTCGACCAAGAGTTGGCCGCGCTGGATGTGCTGGGTTCGCAGGTGCACGTAAGAGGGCTGGAGCGAGCCGGCTTGCTCACCAGAGACGAAACTCAGACCTTGTTGCAGGCACTAGACCAAGTAGCGACCGAGTTGGCCCAGGGCAGCTTCAGCTTTGCGCCCACCGATGAAGACATCCACACAGCGGTGGAGCGCAGGGTAACGCAACTAGCCGGCAAAGTCGGTGAAAAGCTGCACACCGGGCGCAGCCGCAACGATCAAGTGGCTACCGATTTGCGCCTTTATACCAAGAGGGAGTTGCTGGAGGTGGGCTTTGGCATCGTCAGTTTGGTTGAGACGCTGTGGGCCAGAGCCGAGCAATCCCAAGCGGCTGTAATGGCTGGCTACACACATCTTCAGCGTGCCCAGCCGGTGCTTTTGAGCCACTACCTGTTGGCACACGCCTGGGCTTTCCTGCGAGATCTAGATAGGCTGCTGTCGGCGCTTGAAAGGGTGGATATCTCGCCTTTGGGGGCTGGCGCGCTAGGGGGAACTTCGCTGCCCTTAGACCCTGCTTGGACGGCAGCGGAACTAGGCTTCGGCTCGGTTTTTGAGAACTCCATGGATGCCGTCAGCGACAGAGATTTTGTGGCCGAGGCTTTGTTTGTCTTGGCTCTGGTGGGGGTGCATCTTTCAAGGCTGGGGGAGGAAGTGGTGTTCTTTGCTTCCCAGGAGGCGGGATTCTTTCGGCTGGCCGATGCGGATTCCACCGGCAGTTCCATGCTGCCGCACAAGAAAAATCCCGACATTGCCGAGTTGGCCCGTGGCAAGGCAGGGCGTCTGATAGGCAACCTGACGGGCTTGCTGGTGGCTTTGAAGGGCTTGCCGCTGGCATACAACCGCGACCTGCAAGAAGACAAAGAGCCGTTGTTTGATTCGGCCAGGCAGGTGCGCTTGGGTTTATCGGCTATGGCGGGCTTGTTTGAGCGAGTGGAGTTTGAGCATGCCAAGATGTCTGAAGCGGCTGCCGACGCTTCCTTGATGGCCGTGGATTTAGCGGATTATCTGGTGCGCAAGGGGGTGCCGTTCAGGCAGGCTCATGGGCGCATTGCAGCTTTAGTGGCGCAGTCTTTGGAAACGGGGGTGGATTTGAAGCAGCTTGTCAGGCGCGAAGCCGACTTGGGGGAGCAGGCTGCGGCCTTATGCGAAAGCGCAACGGCTTTGGAAGCCAGAGTAAGCCGTGGCGGAGCTGGCCCGCAGGCAGTGGCAGACCAGCTAGGCAGATTTGAAAAGAAGCTGAAGGACGTCAAAGCTGCTCTGGTGGCCGCCCAGCAGAATTTCAGTCGGGTTGTCTGAGGCGTTAGAAAACACTGGGTTTTGGACGCAAACGCTGGCTCTTTGGACGCAAATCTAACGGCTCTGACGGCTGCCGACTTTACGGCAAGCCCGCAGGTGGTAGCGCCAACTCTGCTCAACAAGATACTGGTTTGCGGGAAGGTAGCAGGCCGTATAGTTGAGGTGGAGGCCTATGGAGGAGATGACGACCCTGGCAGCCACGGCTATCGGGGCAAGACGAAGCGCAATGAGGTGATGTTTGGCCCGCCGGGCAGGTTGTATGTTTATTTCACCTATGGGATGCATTGGTGTGCCAATATAGTTTGCGGCGATGATGGGGTTTGTGGTGCTGTTTTGCTGCGGGCTTTGGAGCCGCTTTGGGGTTTGGAGCAGATGTGGAAAGCCCGTCCTGCAGCCAAAAAGCCCACGGATTTATGCAGCGGCCCTGCCAAGCTCACTCAGGCTTTGGGCATTGCTAAAGCTCACAATGGCTATGAGCTTCAAGCTGAGGGGGTGGAGGGTTTTTTTGCTGGTGGTGGGGCAGAGCCGATTGGCGGTGCTGGAGCAGTTTTTGTTTTGGACGATGGCACTGGGCCTCCAGCCAAGCCAGCTTTGTCTTCCAGGGTTGGCATATCTGTCGGCCAAGAGAGGTTGTGGCGTTGGTTCGTGTCGGGCAATCCCCATGTTTCTAGGTGATATTTCTAGTTTGAAATATTTTTGACAAAAAGTTGCATGCAACTGTTGTGCATGCTACTATACTGACTCATTGAAGTAAAAATATAGTAATCTTTGAAGTAAGGCAGCTTGTCTTGCGGAACTGCTGCCATATTTTTTGAATTAATTTATAAGGAGTTTAAAATCATGAATAAAGAAACTAGCCCTCATTACAGTAGCAGCCGTCGTAACCTCGGTCGTTTTTGCGGGGTTCGTTCTTTTGGGGTGGGTGCGCTTATTGTTGTGGTTGGGTTTTTGGTGGGGGTTTCGGTTTTTGCAGTGTTTGGCGAGTCGGGGGTTGAGGCTCAGGAGCAGGAGGCTGGTGAGGGTCAGGTGGCTGGTGGGG
>JAPYNY010000019.1 GCA_028283145.1 Candidatus Hopanoidivorans cymbastelae | reverse complement strand
TGCTTCTGTCTGTCTGGGGGTGCTAATCTTCCAGCATCTGAGATGGCAAGACGATTCCTCGCCAATTTAGACAACATAGCCCAAGCCTGCCAGCAACCCAGCCCGTTCATATATGCCGTCCACCGAAACACCATCCAAAAGCTGGAAATAAAAATTCAAAATGGCTGACATCCGCTAATGCTCACACACTCAAAATCTCATCCAAATCCGTGTCGGGCAGCACAATCGCTTCTTCCCAGATGCCATAGCTCCCGCTAGCTGTAACAGCTTGCGTCCATTCCTGCAAATACTTCCGCTTTACCCTAGCCACCTCGTCCAACTCGCCCTTCACCTCCAGCACCAGCATTTTCCCAGAAACCAAGCGCACCAAAAAATCGGGCACATATTTGCGCACCACACCCTTGTGCCGGTAGAACACGTCAAAACCCAGATGGTCATTTTTCGCCCATGAATAGACATTTTGGTGACGGTCCAGCTCTTGTGCTACTCGTTGCTCAAAGTTAGAGTCATAAACGCAGTAGTTGATGTGGCTGCGCTTGGCCGGCCCGCAGGCTTTGCCCGTAAACCAGCGGCCCATATCGCCTGTGCGTCTGTGGGGTCGCTCTGTATCCAGCACCAATTCAAGCCGTTCGGTATTTTCAAATCGCACCGCCTGAGTTATGTGCTGGACGACTTTGTTGATGTTATGGAGCAAGACAATCTGCTGGCGTTCTGGCAACTGATTCCACAAACCCGGAAATTCAAGCCGCCCAGATGAGATGAATTCCTCAGCTAGCCTCACAAGCTGGACAGCCAGCAACTCCGTTCGCCCTCTCCATTCGTCTTGCATATCGAGACAAGCCATGCGTGCCGCCTGAAAAACCAAGCTCTGGCGGCGGTCGCATTTCTCCAGCACAATCAGCCAAAGGCTTTGCTCGTCAGGCTTGCCCTCAATAGTCGCGGCCAGTTGCACCAAGGTTGGGGTGATTTCCAAACTCAAAGGCTCCACCTGCTCCCAGTCCACCAAAAGCGTGGGCGTCAAGATGGCGTCAATGCGTATCACATTGGGAAAGCTGATTTCAAATTTCCCTTTGGCGGGGTCGGGGAAAATCTCGGTTTTAGGCTTGGGCGGCGGCAGCGGGCCATCGCCTTGGTTTTCGTGAGGCAAGAAAGTGAAGGGCACCCCGAAAATATTGACATACTCCGGCTCAAACAGCCCGTCTTTATTCACCTCGTAGGATGTGCGGCGCAAACCCCGCCCTACCACCTGTTCGCACAGCAACTGCGATGTAAAGGCACGCAAGCCCATGATGTGAGTTACCGTTTTGGCATCCCAGCCTTCAGACAGCATCTGCACCGAGATGACATGACGGATTTGCTCGCCCGGCTCGTTTTGCTGCCCGATGGTGTCCACTTGGCGTCTGAGCAACTCCGTCTGCTGGTTCACGGTGTAGTTTTCGCTCGTTTGGTCGGTGGGAAGCTCGGCAATCGGGGCTTCTGAATCTTCGGCTTTTTTCAGCACCTTGGAATCAATGTGCAAGGTGAGGTCGGGATCACATAAATCAGGCAATTCGCCGACAGCGGGATGTCGGACGTCAAAAAAATGCTTCACCCTAGCTGCCGTGTGCGTGCGGTTGGCCACAGTGATCATCACAGGCGGAGTGGGGTGCCCCTGTTCTTGCCAAGCTTTGTGGGTGAGCTGCCAGTCATGGCCCAGCAAGCTATAGCCTGCAGCCACTAAATCGGGCAATGGCTCTTGTTCTCTGGCTGGGCGGTTCAGGTCGGTCTTGACTTCGGGGGCGTTGTAGATGTGATACAGGCGTGATCTGTAGGTGGTGGGATCAACACCCGCGTCGTCTCGCACTACCACTCTGGGCGTCTTGACCAATCCCGATTCAATGGCATCGTTCAAGCTGAAATCCGAAACAATCCAGCCGAAAAGCGCCTCCTCCACATTCTTCTTGCCAGTCGGCACGAAAGGCGTGGCGCTGAAGTCGTAGCACTTCAGGATTTGTCTGGCTTTGTGAATCCGGTCTAAACCTTCCACCCATTTAGTGGCTTCGTCTAAGTCGCTCTTGTCGTAATCACCGTAGTCGCTGGCTGTAGCCCCAACAGGCACCCGCCAAGCATGATGCGCTTCGTCATTGATAACCACCAGATTTTTTGCCTTGGCCATTTCCCCCAGCACATCTCTGATGTAGGCTTCATCGCTTAGGGGGCCTCGGCGGTCAACGCCACGCTTTTTGGCCAACTGCTCGGCGGTTTGCCAAGTGAGCGCATGCCAGTTGCGGATAATCACTTGGCCTTGGCGCAGTCGGGCGCGGGATTCCGAAGGGACGATGTCAAACTCTTCAAAATAGTTGTTGTGGTTCTGCGGGTCTAGCACTGCCAATCGACTGCGCACGGTCAGCCCCGGTGCTACCACCAGCACATTCTTGGCAAAGCGTGTGTCTTGGGGGTGGGCTACTTTGTTGAGGATGTGCCAGGCGATGAGCATCGCCATCACAACCGTCTTGCCGCTGCCAGTAGCCATCTTGGAGCAGACTCTGCTGAATTTGCCGCCGTCTGTGGGAATGTCTATGCCCACTTTGGCAGATTCGGGGGCTTCGGTGAGCCAAATGAGAGTTTCGGCTGCTTCAAGTTGACAGAAAAACAGTCGTTTGTCGTCTTCGCTTTCTCGCTCCCGCCAATGCTCAAGCAGACGTTTGGTGATGCTGGTAACGCCCGGATAGTCTGCTTCGCGCCATTGCGCCACTCGTGGGCGGATTTTGTTAGCCAGCTCTATTTCTTGGAATACTCCAGGGTCGTCAAAGGAGATTGAATCGGGTGTGGCTATCAGGTAACCCGCCTTGCGTCGTCCTTGCTTGAGCTGGAATCTTCTAAAACGGCGGTCATAACTCCAATGCTGAGTCGGCTCGGTGTAGGGCGAGTTGATGATGAGGCGGTCAATGCCGGCGGCTTGGTTGGCTGGAGAATTGCTCATGGCAGCTTTAGGATTCTCAAGCTCTCCACACCTCTGTTGTCAACTATCTTGACGGCTGCTCGCTGAAATTCCCCTGCTTCAAAAGGCAGCGACTCAGTGCCTTGATAAGCCTTGATCAACTCTTGGTCAATGGATGCCCTGAGACTTTTGGCCAGCTTTTTCCAACCGCCTTTTTCGCCGTCCATCGGAAAAAAGACCTGGCTTGGCAACAAGCTGCGGCCATCATAGTTGGAGTCCAGCATCCACAGGGCTATTTCATCTGGCCCTCCGCTTTGCAGTTGTCCGTTTCGGGCGTTGAAATAGTCAAAGCCCTTCACTATGACTTTGAATTTGCCGTCGCCGATTCTGGTAAGTTCAACATCGGGCTGTCCCACCAGCCAAAAACTTTCATTGCTGCTGCGCTTGCCCTTCAAATCGGCTGTGAAAAGGTCGGAATTCATCTGCGCTTTCAGAATTCTTTGGCTTGGCGAATTGTGTTCATCTATGTCTTTGGCAGCTTCGGAGTCAAACTGAAAGGCTGCAAAAACAACCAAATCTGGATTTGGGCTTATCTGGTTGGCTTCCTTGAGTGCCAGTTCCACTTGGCGTTGTTCCAAGGGGGCGTGGGCTGGCCCGAAGCTGATCACAATCCTTTGAGGTTGGCCGTTTTCTGCTGAAGTCTCTCCTTCTGCATGCAGATGCCTCCAAACCCCAGGCACCGGGTCTAAGCGAGTGAAACGCAGACGGCTGCCCTGTCGGGTGTTAATGCCCGTCGCAAAAAGCTCCTCCCGCCAAGCAAGTTGGCGCGAAGTCTCACCACTGCGTGCAACCGAATCATCTGCCTCAATTTCAAAATTCAGTCCATCACTCGGGAACTGGCTATCATCTTTGGCCTGCCTGGGCACAGCATTCTCCGGTAGTCCGTCATCAATGGGAAGCACAGTAGGCGCAGGCACCGCCTCAACCGTGAACGGGCCTGTGATCCGATACTTCTTTCTGTTCTTCAACGGGCGGTCGTAAAGGGTGATGGGTGGTGGCTTTTGGTCGTATCCCAAGATCGCAGCCGAGACTTTAGGAACAGTTTCATACTCAAATCCGCTACCAACTCCCTCATCAGGATGTGCCAGCTTGTAGTAGTCATATGTGGTAGTCATCAGACGCTGGCGAGCCAAATTGAGTGCCACTCTGGAAGTATCACAGGTAACCCACCGCCTCCCCCACTGCTCCGCCACATATGCAGTAGTCCCGCTGCCACATGTTGGATCAAATACAATATCACCAGGGTCGGTTGACATCAGAATGCAACGCTCCAGCACCCGAGGAGCAGTCTCAACAACATACCTCTTGTTTTTGGCATTCATTAGCTTGTCCCAATAATTTGAAATTTTCTTACCAGGAACTTCCTGCTCATACAACTTCCAGCGCAAGCTACTTCTGTCAGAAAAACTAAACAACCTACCCAACTCAGCTAATCTATCTATTCCTTTTCTCGAAATTCTCCATTGAGCATTGCTTCGACACTCATAATCAACATCGTTCCATCTGTACGGATCAGATCTTTCATCATCAGAACTACCCTGCGATTGCAAAGGTGTTGCCACAAATAATTTTGACTCATTTGGAAGGTTTTCTAAATTCTTTGTTTCATCTTGATTCAATCTTCTTGTTCTACCATTTTTTAATTCAATAGCTGCATAACTTGCAAATAGGCCAAGAATTTCTTCACGATCAAGCGGCTCATAAATTTGTCGATACTTGAGTTGGCTTTTTCTTTTAGAATACCACAAAAGATTTTGAACTACTTCAGGTAAAAAATTTGTAGGAGTTGATCCTGTTGTTGGAAACGAAATGGTTGCAACACGGTTTTCAGCTCCAAAAACTTCATCCATCAATAATGCAACTCTATGCACATTTTCCTTGCCAATCTGAACAAAGCAACTGCCTGATTCTACTAACAACTCTCTGGCCAAGAACAATCTGTCACGCATATAGCTCAAATATGAATGAATCCCTAATTCCCAAGTATCACGAAAAGCTCTAAGCATTTCTGGCTCTGCTGTCAAGTGTTCAGCCTTGCCATCTTTAACACCCATCTGATTGGCGAACGGTTGAAAATTGGAGCCATATTTGATCCCAAACGGTGGGTCCATGTAGACCATCTGCACTTCTCCCCCCAAGCCCTCTCTTTCCAGCATGCTGTTCATTACCAGCAAGCTGTCGCCAGCGATCAGTCGATTTTTCCAGTTGTGCTTGTGCTGGTAGAACTCAATCGCTCTTTCTCGAGGCGGGTTTTCCTCGGCTAAATTAAATAGCGGAATTTCGCTATAATATTGCCCCCCCCCCCGGCCAACTACAGTACCATTCTTGCGTACTGCATGAATGATGGTGCGTGGGTCTATTCTCTCGTGCACATGCAAAGAGACAGTCGGAACCTCAAATGAGGTGTGCTCAGCTTTGCCTGCCCAACTCAAATGCGGGTTAAGATGAGGGTCATGCTCATAGGGAGTCGGTGGCGCATCCACATCGGTCTCCGCATCCACCAGACCCACATCCGGATTGTTCACCCGGCCCTTATCACGGTGGTCATAGCTTTCAATCGGCTTCTGGCTAGACATTAGATTTAGCTTAGTATGCCCCCCCCCGTGCGCGCGTTAAATTTTTCCAAGACACATCTGACCTGCAACACTCCAATCCTAGACGTGCTCATATAGCTAATTGGACACAACCCGATGCTCAAACCTCATAAAAACAACCTTCAGCGACACTACGGCAGGCTGCACGTTGACCTGCCCTGCTACACGGTCGCCTCTATCGCCAGCATCGTTGATGAGAACTATCACAGTGTTTATCGCTGGACTCAAGCTTCACAGGGAAGAACGCCATTGGTGACAACCTGTGATGTAGAAATGTATGGAGACGACTCAGTGCCATTTGTGGGTTTGGTTGAAGCCTATGTTATCTCTCTGTTGCGCAAGACTGGACTGCCGATAAAGCGCATTCGCCCTGCGCTTGAGAGACTGAACTCAGAATTTGGGATAGAACACGCACTGGCTTCAGACAGACTCCGCTCGGATGGGGCAAAAGTGCTATGTGATTTCGGCATCAACAACCCTGAGTTGGTGGTGCTCAGAAACAACCACCGGGTTTTCAACGGCATACTTGAGAACTTCCTCCAAGACCTTGGCCGAGGCAACAGAGGATTTTAGCACGCCTCCACATGAGATAGAGGAGGCGTGGAGCCTTGACCGAGCCAAAGCTGCCTAAAGTTTTTCAAGAATTGGCTCGCTGCCTTCCTGCATTGAGCTGATTCGCCTTAGAGAGTTAGGCTGAATCAATGCTTAAGTCGTTGTTTGCGGTGGCCATGAAAAGGCGAAAAATTGCTCGGGCGGCTGCTCGAACTGCTGTCTTGGCTGCAGCTGTGCTCTTTGGGGCGACACTCGCCTCTTGCTCCTCAGGCGACTCCACCTCAGAAATCATCATCGGCGGCATTCCCGACCAAAATGTCTCCACCCTTGAGGAGCGCTTCGGCAATCTGGCTGACTATCTCACCGAATACTTTGCCAACCAGTCCAATGGCGACCTCCCGAAAATTAGTTTTCGCTATCAGCCATCTATTGATTACTCTGCCATAGTCACAGCCTTCGCCAACGGAGATGTCCAGCTCGGCTGGTTTGGCGGACTCACTGGCGTTCAAGCCCGCAATGAACTGCCCGAAGCTGCGGCCATCTCACAGCGAGCCAAAGATGCCGAGTTTCAGTCGGTGTGGATAGTGCGCAATGAGCTTGAAGTGAACTCCCTGGCCGACCTCCAGGGACGCTCATTTACTTTCGGCTCCCCAATATCCACTTCGGGCCGGCTCATGCCTCAGTATTTCCTTGAAGAGGCAGGCTTTGACATTGACGAGCTGTTTTCGGACTTTTCCTTTTCCGGCTCACACGACAAGACTTGGCAGTTGGTGGAAGCGGGCACCTACGATGCCGGCGTGCTCAACAAATCGGTTTGGGATTCAGCCGTTGCCGAAGGAAGGGTTGACTTGGGCAAAGTCAGAGCGTTTGAGACCACACCGCCATATTACGACTATCACTGGCTGGCTCACCCGTCTATAGACGACACCCACGGGCAAGGCACTTCTGAGCGCATCAAGCAGGCATTGCTAACCCTAGACGACACCGACGACGACCCCTTGGCTCAAGAAGTGCTGGATAATTTTCTGGCGGAGGAATTCATCGCCACCGACAACTCCAACTACGACCAAATTGAAGTTGTGGCCCGGGATTTGGACCTGCTCAGATAAATCAACTAGATGATTTTGGCTGCCCGTCACGTTGACAAGCTGGTCTGCGCAACAACTCAGCTAGCCTAGTAGCAAGCATCTGCTTAGTGAAATACCAAGAATCTCTTTGACCACCAAGATGACCCGACTTAAGCTTGCCACCCTTGCCAGACTTTACTGGCGCAGAGCGGTGCCGCTATGAGCACGCTCTCCCCTGCTGTGGCGTGCCACGGCATCACCAAATCATTTGACAGAACTCCCGCTCTAGCGGACATCAACTTCGCCGTTGCGCCGGGCGAAAAAGTTGCCCTGCTGGGTGCTAGCGGCGCCGGTAAATCCACTTTGCTGAATATCTTGGCTGGGTTGGTTGCCGCCGATTCAGGCTCGCTTCAGCTTTTGGGACAAGACCCCACACGGCTCCGCCGCAAAGAACGCGCTCAGCTAGTCGGCATAATACAGCAGCGCCTGAATCTGGTCGGCCCCCTGCGTGCTCAGCACAACATCCAAGCAGGACTGCTGGGGCACTGGGGTTTCATTGCTTCTCTAGCTGCGTTGACCTTGCCGATGGAAGTTCCAGCCGCCAGAACAATCGCTGAAGAGATCGGCCTCAGCGAAAAGTTGTCCCAGCGAACTTTCACGCTTTCGGGAGGCGAGCAGCAGCGAGTAGCCGCCGCCAGAGTGCTTCTGCAAAATCCTGCCATACTGTTGGCTGACGAACCTGTGGCTTCACTGGACATCAACACAGCCGAAGTGGTGCTGGGCATGCTAACCCGCGAAGAAAACCAGACCGTGCTGATGAGCTTGCACAACCCGGCGCATGCCTTAGCCTACGCCACCCGCATCATCGGCCTGCGCGAAGGGAAACTGGCTTTTGATCTGCCCAGCGATGAAGTTACCCAACTGCTTCTTGAGCAGCTATATGACTCTGCCCCGCATCTCTAGCAGGGCAAGCAGCGCAAACGATGTTTGACAACCATCAAGGCCAGTCGTCTGCTGAAGGCCAGTCGTCTGCTGCCGCAAACCTGCGCCGCCGACCAAAGGGTGAACGCCCAAGCAGCAAGACTCTCCTAGCTGCCATCTTGGTGGGTGCTGCCCTGTGGAGCTTTGCCTCAGCAGGTGGCCTTCGCACTTTCAACAACCAAGGGCTGGACACTCTGACAGATATCCTGCTGGCAGCAGCCACTCCAGATGTCTCTCCTAGCTATCTGCTCACCGTGGCAGAAGATGCTGTCATTACCGTAGCGTATGCCGTTACGTCAATGGTTTTTGCCGTGGTCATAGGCTTGGCCGGCGCGCTGGCGGCTAGCGGATTGCTCATCAAGTCAAGCAAATCCCGTCTTGCCACCATTGCTGTCTCACGTTCAATTCTGGCCTTGCTGCGCAGCATGCACGAACTCATCTGGGCGCTGCTGTTTGTGAGTGCCTTTGGCTTGACACCGTGGGCCGGCATTTTGGCCATCGCTATCCCCTACGGAGGCATCATTGCGCGCATTTTGGGCGACCAGCTTCAAGATGTTCCATCCATGCCAGTCCAGGCACTCACCGCAACGGGGGCATCGCGCACCCAACTTCTGCTGTATGGCTATGTGCCACAGGTCTACCCGCAGATGTTCAGTTACTTGATGTATCGCTTTGAATGCGCCCTGCGGGCAGCAGCCGTGTTGGGCTTCGTGGGGCTGGGCGGGCTGGGCTTCTGATTTGAAATCGCTTTGGACGACCTTTTCTACCACAAAGCTTGGACACCGATTTGGGCGCTCATCTTGCTCGTTGTGATTTTTGACCGACTCAGCCGTTCGGCGCAAGGCTACTTCGCCAGATGAAGCTTCGCCCGATGCCCAAGCCCAAGGCAGGGGCTGACTCGGCTTCGGACGAGCCATTGCAACTGCGCCGCACTGCCAAGTCGGCATCTGGCTGGCACCTCAATTCTGGTCGGCACCTCAAAGTTGCCGGGGCTGTAGTGGTTTTGGTGGCGGTGTGCTTTGTGGTGGTGCTGAGCCAGCCAGGAAGTGGCCCTGCACCATTTTCCGTTGAAGCCTGGCAGCGATTTTGGGAACACTTGGAACGCTTTGCGGGCTCCGACTTGCCAGACGACGTCCAAGCCGCCTATCTCCAAAGCAGTTTCTGGGAGACGACCTTGCGCCACTCCCTAGAAACCTTGGAGATGAGCGTTCTGGCTATCACCATTGCCGGGGTGGGCATCATCGTGGCGGTGTTGGTGTTTCAGCCCACAGCCACACCCAAAAGCACCGACCGAATGCCACTGCGCCGGCTCGCTCTGGGAAAGACATTGGTTCGCTTCCTGTTCGTGCTGGCCCGCTCTATCCCTGAATATGTCTGGGCGTTGCTAGTCATACTCGTTTTCAAACCGGGCGTTTTTGCTGGTGCATTGGCACTGGGAATCCACAACTTCGGAGTCTTGGGAAGGCTCACAACCGGCACCATCACCTCAAATCTGGCTAGCGGAACCAGCTCTGCCGATACTTCGCAAGCCAGCCATCTAGCCTTGGCCAGCACCGGTGCCAGCCGAACCCAAATGCTGCTCTACGGAGTCCTGCCGACGCATGCTTCCGAACTGATTACTTTCTACCTGTATCGCTGGGAAGTCATCATTCGCGCCAGCGTAATTGTTGGCATTGTGACCAACGCTGGACTGGGCTTGAGCTTGCGACTTGCGCTTGACTTGCGTTTCTTCACCGAGGTGGCGGGAATCCTCATCGCCAATTTTGTGCTGGTCATTGCTGTGGACTTGATCGCTGCCGGCTTGAGACGGCTGAACAAACTTGCCTAGCAGTCTGGGTTCTGCGGGCTAGCCTTGGTGCTAGCCCTGAAGCATCGGGAAAAGCCTTGAGAAATGACAAGCAAGTTAATCACAAAAAACAAATTTCTATATTTTGTGCTAGCCTAGCACTTAAGCTCAAATCGAAAAGTTAGGCAGATATTCTAAGGAGGAAATAAAATCGAACTGATAATAGGTGCTGTTATAGCAGTAATTGCTGGATCTGTAGCTACTCTATTGCAATTTTATCTTTACTTGAAAGACATTTTCATAGTTGAAGCATGGTTTCCTATGTCTGTTAAAAAGCACCAAGCACGTAAAATTGGCAGAACTAAAGTTGTAGCTTCCCATTATTCATATGTGCTAGAAAAAAGAAAATTTAAGAGATTTATTAAAAAATTTTTAAAGGAAGATGAGAATAAAGTTAACGACACTAACCGTATTTTTTGGACATGCCAAATACAAATTACAGATGAATATAAAAACACACATGACTATTACATTAAACTAGAAGATCCCAAGATGACTGTATACAAGGATAGATGGAGATGCCAAATTCCTTCCTTATATCATCAAAGGATATTAGATTCTTTTGAAAAAATTTTCTTGGCCAAAAATGATAATGGCATAGTGTTATTAGAAGCAAAGGTAATAAGAAATGACCCTTCAAATAATCTACACAATATGGAATTAAACACAACCGAAGAATACATGATGGAATTAAAAATTCAATACACTTATAGCTATGACGAAAATAATGTGGCCGTCAAATATATTTGCATGATAGCTGATGTGGCAACATTCAAGAGCGATCTCAACCAAGCAATAGAGCAAGCCAGAAGGGGAGAGCCTAACTTTGAATTAATAGATATCAACGACGTCCAATGGAGTACCTATAATGAAAAACCCCAAAATGTTCAAAGGAAATATTGGAAAAAACTAAAATTCTGGACAAAGCAAAGCAACCAATGAAAAGTGTCCTTTGACTGTGACCCGTTCTTCTGGAAAATACTATGATTCGGATTTTGGCTCATAGAAGGGCAGTGTCGGTATATCTACTACTATGACACGCGCCGCGTTCTCATCAGAGGTGCTATGTGTGCCCTGCGGCTAGGTACTCGTAGATGTTCCACCCGTCGCATTCTTTGTCGTTCCATAAGATGTTGCCCCACGGCAGTGCTTCAATGCCGCCATCAGATGAACAGCTTCGGCTCTCAGAACGGGCTTGGCCGATAACGAAATCGCAAAGCTGGACTAGCCCTGAGACGGCATCGTCAAACTCTATGAATGCCTCAGAAGGAGAAACCAATTTCACCAGTGTGACCTTCATGCTGCGCAGCTGAGGCTTGGCCTGCGACATAGCGCATCTCCAATGCTTGCCGGTGATTTGAGTGTAGATGTCTTCCCATGAGGCGTCCAGCCCGTCCCCCCACTAAAGACACCCTCCATCTCGCAACTCGAAGGAAGCGAAAAAATCAGGGTCTTCAGTTTTTCGCATCCCGCCACACTCAGCAAACTGGCGAGACTGGCTTCGCCTGCCGTCCCATCTGAGAAAAGCCCCCCCCCGACTTTGTAGTTAGGTAAAGCCGTAACCGACTTCAATGGGTAAGCATTAGTCGTCATCAGTTCCTTTGTCATCTCCTGCTACTTCACCAGCCTCCGCAGTACCCGAGGTGGGACTTGAACCCACACGGCCATAAAGACCAGAGGTTTTTGAGACCTCCGCGTATACCAATTCCGCCACTCGGGCTTCACTAAAATACTAATTCTAGCTAAAGGAATGCTTGACACGACACCCAATAATTTGGCAAACTAACTAAAGCATGATTATTTTCACATATCCAGGTCAAGGCTCGCAGTCCCAAGGCATGGGAGCAGCTTGGCAAGACCACCCCTCCTGGGAGTTGGTGGAAGAAGCCTCCGACATAGCCGGCCGCAACATCGCGCACCTGCTTTGCGAAGCAGACGACGAGACTCTGCGCCAAACCCGCAACTCCCAGCTGGCCACCTTTCTCACTTCCATGATCGCCCTGGACGCCCTCACTCATGTGGGTATAGCCCCAAGCGCCCACGCCGGGCACAGCCTAGGCGAATATTCTGCTCTGGCGGCCTCAGGCGCTGTCAGCTTTGCCGATGCCACCGGCTTGGTAACCGAGCGGGGCGAAGCCATGCAGTCGGCCGCCGAAGAACAAGACGGCACTATGGCAGCAGTGCTGGGTCTGCCCGATGACGAAGTGGAGGCCGCCTGCGAATCGGTGGAAGGCGACGTGTGGGTAGCCAACTACAACGCCATCGGACAAGTCGTTATCGCCGGCTCGCCCGACTTGGTGGTAGCGGCTGGGGCTGCCGCCAAAGCCCGTGGCGCCAAGCGGGTCATGTCGCTGCCTGTGGGCGGAGCCTTCCACACGCCGTATATGAGCTCAGCTGCCGAGCGCGTGGAAAAAGCCATCAGCCTGGTGGAATTCCGCGCCCCCGACTTCCCTGTCTATGCCAATGTTGATGCCGCCCCCCACACCAACGCCGACGACTGGCCACGACTGCTGGGACAACAACTCACCAGCCCGGTGCGCTGGCGCCAGCAAATCCAGAACATCATCGCCGACGGCGGCGAGACATTCGTGGAGATCGGCCCCGGGCGAGCTCTGACCGCCATGATCAAAAGGATTGACAAATCTGCTGAAATTTTCCAGATCAACACCCCCGACGACATAGACGTGCTGCTGAAGGCCATCGGTGCCAAGACCATAACCGAAGGCGAACAGCTCTACGTACACGAGCGCATCGTGGTAAGCCCAGCCACCGGCATTTTCAGACCAGCGCCTGACATCTCAGAGGGGTCGCAGGTAGCGGTCGGCACAATCATAGGCCAAGTGGCTGACGAAGAGGTTTACTCTCCCTTTGAAGGCGAGATCATGGGATTTCTGGCTTACGAAACCGAAAGGGTTTTCGCCAATCAGCCCCTGGCCTGGCTGCGCACGCCAGACGAGTAGCCACCAGACAAGCCCAGACAGGAAACCCAAGCAGGAAACCCGCAGCCCAAACCCGCACATGACCGCCCCAGCAACCCCCTCGCGCTACAGCCACGTCACCGGCTGGGGCTTAGCCCTGCCTGAAAAAATCGTCACCAACGACGATCTGTCCAAAACGCTGGACACCAGCGATGCCTGGATTACCGAGCGCACCGGCATCAAGGAGCGGCGCATCGGCGGAACCACCAAAGACCTAGCCGTAGAAGCAGGCAGCAAGGCGCTGCAAGTTGCCGGCCTGTCACCTTCAGACATTGACCTTCTGCTACTGGCCACCACCACCCCCGACAAAACCATCCCCGCTACTTCATGTGCCGTTCAAGAAGCTCTGGGGCTGGCCTGCCCTGCGCTTGACTTCAACGCAGCCTGCTCTGGCTTTGTCTATGGCCTCGCGCTAGCTCACGGGCAAATCCTGGCTGGGGCCAATAGGGTGTTGCTGGTCGGCGCAGAAACTCTAAGTCGCTTCGTGGACTGGCAAGACCGCACTACGGCCGTGCTCTTCGGGGATGGAGCTGGGGCAGTGGTGCTGGAAGCCTCAGATCAGCCCGGCGGTCTGCGAAGTTGGTCGCTGGCGGCTGACGGCTCCCTAGAGCACCTGCTGCTGTGCGACCTGCCGGGCACCATCGTCATGAAGGGTCGCGAAGTCTTCCGTAAAGCTGTGGCTGCGATGATGGCTGCCAGCCAAGAGGCGCTTGAGCGAGCCGGCATCACCATTGACGACATCAACCTGCTTATCCCCCACCAGGCCAACACGCGCATCATTTCCACTGCTGCCCAACGCATGGGCGCACCTCCCGAAAAGGTGGTAGAGGTGCTGTCGTGGACAGGCAACACTTCCTCGGCTTCCATCCCGACTGCTCTAGTTGACGCCATTGAACAAGGGCGCGTCAAACCGGGTGATTTGCTGCTGCTGGTCGGCTTCGGAGCAGGCATGACTTCAGCCGGTGCGGTTTTGGAGTGGGGATCATAGACTCCGAAACCGCCGCTAACCCCCGAAGAGTTGCCTTGGTTACCGGCGGGGCTGCCGGGATTGGCTTGGCCTGTGCCGACGCCTTGGCTTCACAAGGCTGCCAGGTTGCCATAACCTACCGCAGTTCTCCCCCGCCTGCGCAATATCTGGCCGTGCGCTGCGACGTCACCAGCGCCCAAGAAGTCGATGCAGCCTTCAAGGAAGTGGAAGACAAGCTCGGAGCCCCTGAAATACTCGTTTCGAACGCCGGCATAACCCGCGACAGCCTGATGCTGCGCATGAAGGAAGCCGACTTCACAGATGTGATCGATGCCAACCTGTCGGGAGCTTGGCGGGTTGTAAATCGTGCCCTCAAAGCCATGTCGCGAGCGCGTTTTGGGCGGATCGTGTTCATCTCTTCAGTGGTCGGCTTCACTGGCAACGCCGGGCAATCCAACTACGCCGCCTCCAAAGCCGGCCTTTTGGGTCTGGCTCGCTCCTTAGCCCAAGAATACGCCTCGCGCAACATCTGCGCTAACGTTGTGGCGCCAGGCCCCATCCAAACTGCCATGCTGGACAAACTCAGCCCAAAGCAACTGGAGGAGATCGTCGGAGCTGTACCGCTAGGGCGCTGCGGCACTCCAGCAGACGTGGCCGCGGTGGTGGGTTTTTTGGCCTCAGAAGCTGCTAGTTACATTACAGGGGCTGTCATTCCCGTAGATGGCGGACTGGGCATGGGGCTATGAGAGCCATGAAACACAGCAAAACACAGCCAGAAAGTGCCCAACCAGCTAGCTGCGGTAGAGTAAATTGTGCAGAACATTCTTTGAATGGCCAGCCAGCCATCTAAAGAGTCCCACAAGCAAAGGAGCCACACATGAGCGATGAGAAATTTGAGCAAATGAAAAAATGTGCTGTTGAGATGCTGAGCGTCGAAGCTGACAGCGTCACGATGGAAGCCAGTTTCATAGAAGACCTGGGAGCCGACAGCCTGGACATCGTGGAGTTCGTCCAAGCTCTGGAAGAAGAATTCGACATTGAAATCGATGAAGAGGAGCTTGAGGACATCTCCACAGTCGGACAGGCATACCAACTCATCACAGCCAAGACGCAAGGCTGAAACTGACTTCCGCCATGTCTGAATCAGCAGGGTTGCGCCGTGTTGTAGTTACCGGCCTTGGCACTATCTCTGCAGGCGGGATCGGTCAAGCAGCTTTCTTTGAGGGGCTTTGCGGCCAGTCGTCGCCACCGCCCCTGCTCATTCACGACTTTGACCCGACACCTCATTTTGACACACCCAAGGAAATGCGTCGCCATGACCGCTTTGCGCAGTTCGCCTTGGCCTGTGCTGGCGAAGCCCTAGAACAAGCTGGAGATTTAAACTGCGACCCCGACCGCATAGGTGTCCATATTGGAACCGGTGTGGGCGGGCTTTCCACCATCGAATCCCAGGTACTGCTCAACGAAAGGGCTCCCCGACGGGTGTCGCCTTTTTTGGTGCCGATGATGATGCCCAATGCCGCAGCCGCAGCCGTGTCGATGCGCTACGGGTTCCGTGGGCCGTGTGAGACCACCACTACTGCCTGTGCTGCCAGCACACAATGCATCGGTCGGGCAGCCCATACCATCCGCTGGGGGCAAAGCGATATCGTGCTAGCAGGTGGCTCCGAAGCCTCCAACACTCCTACGGGCACACAGGGTTTCATCAACATGACGGCTACTTCGTCGGCCGGCATATCACGCCCGTTTGACAAAGACCGCGACGGCTTCTTGCACGCTGAAGGGGCCGCGGTGCTAGTGCTGGAGGAACGTGAACATGCACTTCGGCGCGGAGCCAACATCTGTGGAGAAATTCTGGGTTATGCCACCAATGCCGACGCCCACCATATCACAGCCCCGTCTCCGGGCGGGGTCGGAGCCATTGCCTGCATGGAGCTGGCCCTGGCTGATGCGGGCATCTCCCCAAGCGATGTGGTGCACATCAATGCCCACGGCACCTCCACGCCCCTTAATGATGCCAACGAAGCCGAAGCCATTCACAAGGTTTTTGGCGCACCGGGCCCGCTGGTTACCTCCACCAAGGGAATTACAGGCCACTCCCTCGGAGCAGCTGGAGCGCTGGAAGCAGCAGCTATCATCTTGGCCATGCAACACAAGCTCATCCCGCCCACTGCCAACTATCAAACGCCAGACCCTGAAATGGCTCCCATAAGAATTGTGGCTCCAGAGCCAATGAAATGGGAACCTGGGGTGTCGCTGTCCAACTCCTTTGGCTTCGGGGGGCACAACGCCACGCTGGTGATTGGCCCGCCCTAGGGCGAGCCACCTAAACACCCAAAGTGGCCTGCCTTTGGGTGGGGCTGTCCCCGCCCCCGCGGTCAAATCTCAGGGCGACACCAGCACAAACATCAATTCAGCCTCACAAGCTTTCTCCCCGCCTACCGCTGCCAAGCCTTGGGCTCGGCCAGAGATTGCCGACAGCTTGATGACCTCCACACTCAAGTCCAGCTTCTCCCCCGGCGTAACTTGCCGGCGGAAGCGCACCCGCCCCAAACCCCCAAAGAGCGGCAACTTCCCTTGGTATCGGGGCTCTTGCAGCACCAAATAGGCACCTAGTTGCGCTAAAGCTTCCACCATCAGCACCCCTGGCAAGGTGGGACGGCCTGGAAAATGCCCTTCAAAAAACGGCTCATCGCCTGAAAGCTGCCAAAAGCCTTCGGCGCTCTGCCCCGGCACCACTTGCGTTACTTCATCCAGAAACAAAAACGGTGGCCGGTGTGGCAAGACCTCCGCCGGGGTTGGGAATGACCGGGCCGAGTTTGCCAAGGCGGAGTTTGCCTGGTCTGGGTGTGGCGAGGATAGATCTGGCACAGTCGGCCCCTGAAAATCGGCCCCCAGACGCCAGCCCTAAACAGACTCCAAGGCCTTCAACAACTTGACTGGTGTATCCTTCGGGCTGACTTTGTAAAAAGTTGCCGCAATCTTGCCGTCGGCGTCTATCAAAAAAGCGGAACGCACGACGCCCAAAAAAGACCGCCCGTAAAGCTTCTTTTCCTGCCAGACGCCAAAGGCCTCAGCAGCTGTTTTGTCGGGGTCAGACAGCAGTTGATACCTCAGCGAGTATTTGTCGTCAAACTTTTTCTGCTTGGCAGGAGGGTCGGGGCTGATGCCGACTACGGCAAAGTCAGTTGACTGGTTCTCCGCAGCTATGTCACGCATGCCACATGCTTGGTTGGTTCAACCAGGCGTAAGCGCCTTCGGATAAAAGAAAACCATGAGATGGCGACCCTTGAAATCACTCAGGGAGACTTTATTGCTGTCTTGGTCCAGCAAAGTGATCTCAGGCGCTGCATCTCCGGGAACAAGTTTGGGAGGGTTTTTAGCTGCCATTGCTATAGTCTAAGGCAATTTCCAACTCTGAAGCTTTATGACTTGGCACCCGAAATCTCCACCGCAGCAAAATTTGGATCCGAAGCATCCGCAGGGACAAACCCGAATATCTGCCCAAAGAACGACAACTCCGCCTCCCGCGCCTTTATCTGGGAGCGGGCCAGGCGGAAACCGTGCCCTTCGTCGGGAAAAGTCAAATAGGCATACGGCAGCTTGCGTTTTTGAAGAGCCCTGACCATCAACTCGGCTTGCTCTGGCGGCACCACCTTGTCTTGCTCGCCCTGCAAAATCAGCATCGGGCACGACAGCTTTTTGGTGTGATGGATGGGCGAACGCTGTTTATACAGGTCTTGGCGCTGCGGGTAGGGCCCGACCAGACTGTCTAGGTAACGACTTTCAAATTTGTGTGTATCTCGCGCCAGAACTTCTAAGTCGGCGATGCCATAACGACTTACCCCAGCCGCAAATACATCGGTAAAGCTGAGCGCACACAGCACACTGTAACCGCCTGCGCTGCCACCGATAATGGCCAAGCGATTGGGATCAACATCTCCCCTTTCGCAAAGATAACGTGCCGCCGCCACGCAGTCGGCCACGTCAGCTATCCCCCAAAGACCCCTCAGCGCATTGCGATACTCACGCCCAAACCCTGTGCTGCCCCGATAGTTCACGTCCACCACAGCAAACCCGCGGCTGGTCCAATATCGGCGATTCCACGACAACTCCTGGCGGGCTTGGGCTGTGGGGCCGCCATGCGCCAAGACTATCAGCGGCGGTTTAGTCCCGCTTGGGGCATTGACTTGGGGATGAGCCGGGGCGAAATACAAGGCGTGGGCATCAGCGAAGCTGACGGGTTCAGGGGCGGGAAAGAAGCCAGAATCAAACTTGGGCCCAGAGGCAGGGCGAATGACCTCAGTTGTTATTTGGCTGCCCCTTCGTTGGAAATAGACAATTTCCGGGCTGCGGTCCCAATGCCCGACCAGTGCTATCACCCCATCTTTCCAAGCTTTGACCTGGGAGACAGATGAACAATCTGTGAAACTTACGCCAGCCCCGAAGCAAAGCTTGTCTCCGGTTGGGGCTGAAGCGGCCCAGACCAACCCGGTGGAGGCAATCGCAAAACGGGACTCTCCGAACACCCACTGAGGGGTCTGGATTTCAGATTTGCGTTGCGACAGCAAACATCTAGGAGCGGCTGAGCCAAGGCCATTTTTGGCAAACTCGCACATCCAAAGTGCCGACCAAACCCCCGGGGAAGAATTTTCATCTGGAGTTTGGGTGCCCCTTTCCGTTTGGGTGCCCCTTTCCGAGACGTAATACAGCTTATTCTGGTGCCACTCAGGTTGAAACAGCCATTCCGGGGGCTGGTCTGCGGGAGCGATTGGCATGGCAGAAGATGTGTCAGACTTGGTCTGCCCGGCTAGTTGGCGTGAACCCCACACTCGTGGAATCTCACCCGACAGATCGATTTCTGCCACCCAGAGCTGGGTGCTGTCCCACGGCATGTCGGGTAGATCCCAGCTGAGCCAGGCTAGACGCTGTCCGTCGGGCGATACCCTGGGCGCTGCATAAAAGTCGGCCCCGCTGACCAAAACAACCACGTTGTTGGAGCCGTCCATGGCTACCGCAGCTATCTCATTGAGGACAGGGCTGTGGTCTAAGCTATGGCGTTCTCTCACTCCCACAAGCCACTTCCCATCGGGTGTAAAACGGAAGTCGGCCCAGCGATTTTGGTGCGGGGGGCTAGATTGCGAGGGCTCTTGCTGCTGGCGCTCTTGGCGCGAAGAGTCTTGATGTGAAGGTTCCTGGTGTGGGAATCCGCCTGAAGCTTCATCCCAAGTCAAACGCATAGGTTCGCCTAGTGTCGCTTCACCAGCCGCCCCGGCAGACGCTCCCAAATCCAGTCTTCGCAGCTGCCCGTCCGAATCGTCGCTATACACGCAAACTCCGCCAGACACCCACCAGGCTGCCCCGCCATATTCATGCACACGGGTGCGGACGTTGGCTTGCGGCGGCGTGGCTTCAAAGACCACCCCCTGCTCGTCCAGACACATGATGAGGGTGCGGCCTTGGGACGGGTGGTGCTCCGACCACCACAACCGTGGCCCGTCGGCAATGATCTCCCCCACACTGCTGACCGACTCAGCAATGACCGCAGCCGTCAGTGGCGAAGACCACTCCCCGTAGGGCAAGGTCGGCGCAACCTGCGGCTGCGGCTGCGGTTCCGTCTCCGGCTGCAGCTCTGGTTGCGGTTGCGGCAGGTCTTCCATGCTCAGCCCGCCAGCAGTGCAGCCAAGCGCGACATCCCCTCCTGCAAGTCGTCATCAGACAAAGCAAAGGAAAGCCGGCCATACCCAGGGGCGCCAAAAGCCTCCCCCGGCACAAATGCAATCTTGGCTACATCCAAGGCGACTTCAGCTAAATCCAAAGTCGTGCCTATGACGTGCCCGCCAATGGTTTGCCCAACAAAAGCCTCAAAAGATGGAAAGGCGTAAAAAGCGCCCTCCGGTTCCAAACAGGCAACCCCGTCTATGGCCGTCAGACCAGCATGCATCAGCTGGCGCCGCCTGTCAAATGCTTGGCGCATCTCCGCCACACTGTCCAGCGACCCAGTCAAAGCTGCCACCGCTGCCTGTTGCGACACATTGGGAATGTTGGAAGTTTGGTGTGTTTGAAGTGTGGAAGCCAACTTGACGAAGTGGGGTGGTGCGATGATCCAACCGACTCTCCAGCCCGTCATGGCATAAGTTTTGGCTACGCCGTTGACAATCACACAACGTTCCCTCACATCAGGCACTTCCACAGGCATTGAATAATGCCGGTGGCTGCCATAGGTCAGGTGTTCGTAAATCTCATCGGTCAGCACCCAAAGACCGTGGCTGGCAGCCCATTCCCCGATAGCTATGATCTCTTCTCGGCTATAGACCGCCCCTGTGGGATTTGAAGGAGAACAAAACAGCAAGGCCTTCGTTTGTGGAGTTCGGGCAGCTTCAAGCTGTTCAACACTGACGCGAAATCCGCTGTCGGCACTGGTGGGCAGCACCACGGGAATGCCTCCGAAGAGTCGGATGGGTTCTGGATAGGTCGTCCAATACGGGGCTGGCAGAAGAACTTCATCGCCAGGATTCAACAGCGCCGCAAAGGCATTATAGACAGCGTGCTTGCCACCGCAGGTTACCACCACCGCTGCAGGCTCAACCTCCAGCCCTGAATCGCGCTGGGTCTTGGCGGCAATGGCTTGCCTCAACTCCATCAAACCAACGGCGGGCGTGTAGCGGTGATTGGCGGGGTCAAGGCAAGCTTGCGTAGCTGCTTCCACGATGTGGCTGGGCGTGGGAAAGTCTGGTTCGCCAGCGGCAAAGCCAATCACCTGCTCCCCCTGAGCCTTAAGGGCCTTGGCTTTGGAATCCACCGCCAAAGTTGCTGACGGCGAAATGGCGCCAACCAACTCGGAAAGTCGGTCTGGCACGGCTACTGAGCTATCGGGTGTGGAGGTCATAGTTTTCAGTTTGCCAAGAGCTTCTTGCAATACCATAAGCTGAAAATTCAACACTCCACTTTGATATCAGCTTTGGCAGCCGTTCTGCCTCTAGGAGCTTTTATGTCCAGCCCACCGCAAATCATTATCCCAGACCAGATTAAACCCCAAGACGGACGTTTCGGCTCGGGGCCATCGCGTGTGCGCCCCGAATCAGTTGAGGCCCTGCAGGCGGTCTCCAAAACCTATCTGGGCACCAGCCACCGTCGCCCCGGTGTGCGAGAGGTTGTCCAGAGTTTGCGGGAAGGCTTGCACCAGTTGTTCAGACTGCCAGACGACTGGGAGATTTTGCTCGGCAACGGCGGTGCCACCCAATTCTGGGATGCAGCCTGTTTCGGACTTATTCAGGAGCAAAGCTGCCATTTCTGCTTTGGAGAATTCTCAGAAAAATTCTCCCGGGCGGTGGCGGAAGTGCCCCACTTGAACCAACCCGCACTTGAAGTTTCCCCACCGGGCATTCATCCTGAAATCGTCTTTCACCCCGGAGTTGATGTCTATGCCCTTACCCACAATGAAACTTCAACCGGGGTGGCCATGCAGCTGCGCCGCCCGCCTGGCACGACCGCCCGTGAAGCGCTGGTTCTAGTGGATGCTACTTCGGCTGCCGGCGGAATGCTATTTGACCCGGCAACACTTGACGTCTACTACTTCAGCCCGCAAAAATGCTTCGGCTCAGACGGTGGACTGTGGCTAGGCGCCTTTTCACCGGCGGCTATTGAGCGCGTTGAGCAACTGCACAGCTCTGGGAGGTGGGTGCCACCCACCTTGGATCTGCATATTGCCTTGACCAACTCTCGCCTCCAGCAAACCTACAACACCCCAGCTCTAGCAACCATCTATCTCACTCTCTCCACAGTGGAATGGATGCTGGAAAACGGTGGACTCAGTTGGGCCGCTGGACGCAGCCAAGCCTCAGCCGCGGTGGTTTACGACTGGGCTGAAAAGAGCGACTACGCCATGCCTTTCGTGGCTGAGCCCTACCGCAGCCCGGTGGTGGCCACCATTGACTTCACCGAAGAAGTAGCTGCTGACGACGTTGCTGCCGTGTTGCGCGCCAACGGCATCGTGGATGTGGAATCCTACCGCAAGCTAGGGCGCAACCAACTGAGGATTTCTTTGTTCCCCATCATCGATGCCCAAGAAGAAGCCGCTCTGTGCGACTGCATAGATTATGTGGTTTCCCAGATGCAGCCAAGCTCAACTAGCCAGCCTTGACTTCAACTCGCCAATGACTGGTACCGGCCCAGGGTCTATACCCTCTTGGGCAGCCATGTGAAGCGATACAAAATCGCCCAACAAAATCAAGTCAAACAACTGGGCAATGGTGCTGTCCCCTTTGGCATTCACATCGTAAATATCTGCGGTGGCTTCCTCCAGAAGCTCCCGTAGCACCTCAAAAACCCGGCCTACCTGCGGGTGTTCATAGTCGTGGCGCAGAAAAATAGTTGAAAATGCCTGGCGCGTCAGATCGCCGTGCTGCCCCCAGCCGACTATTTCATTGTGGCACATCTCAGGCACCGCAGCGCTGAAAGCAGGAGCTTTGGCGTTCTCATTGACTTGCGTTTTCATGCGTAGCGCGGCTACGGAGCCCAAACCTCCGCCACCGTAGACAATCGGCACAGTGCGACCGATTTGGCGAGCCAGTTTTTCAGCTTCATTGCCGTCCGACAACAACTCATCCCGGCGGGTCTTCAGATGAGCTATGGCGTCCATAAGCCAATCTGTCGCACCCACAAAATAGCCCAGGCGTTCCAACAGCACCAAGGCTGGAGCGGCCATGGCCCCCAGCCCAGCGCGTGGCATTGGAATATCAGGGTCGACTGAGACCACCGGCATCTTCCACTGGCCAGCCAACTCAGCCAGTTTTCCTCCTGTGGTAATGGCTACCACTCGGCCTCCCAAAGACGCTGCCGTGGTCACAGCTTGAACGGTCTCTTCAGTGTTGCCCGAGAAGGAAACCGCCAACACCAACGTTTTGTCGCTCACATACGATGGCGGCTCGTAATTCTTGACGACGACAATAGGCAAGGTGGTGAAAGGGCCAGCGCTGACCGTCAAAAAATCGCCGACTATGCCACTGCCTCCCATGCCGACAACCAAGACGTTGGAAATCCCGCCTGGAGCAGGCAGACCTTCAACTGCTTGGGCCCGTTCAATGGCATTTTCAATTTGCTCTGGCAAAGCGGCTGTGGCTTCAAACATCCCAACTGAGTCCAACGGGCTAGTCGGGCCAGCTTTGGCACCCTTGGCGGATTCGGCGCTCATGATTTCTCCTCAACAGGTTCAAAATTATCTGCAGGTTCAAAAGTTTCTGGGGATGGCGGAAGCGGGAATTCGCAGATTGGCGGCAGGGATCTAGGCGTTTCAAAGGGTTTAAACGTCTCTGCAGGTTCAAAAGTCAGTTCAAGGTTTTGCTCTGCCACTTGAGCCATCAGCCGATCATGTTCTGTGCTATCCACCCCGACTGCCTCATCAATGAGCATTATGGGAATCCCCTGGCGGATTTCATAGCGACGACGCAAACGCGGGTTGTACAGAAAGCACTCGTCGGGGAAATAATACAGCGGTCCCTTGTCTTGCGGGCACGCCAAAATTTGCAAAAGAACTTCGTCAAGCATCTTGCACCAGTTTAGACCAGCAAGCGGTTCGTTCAAGTCTGAATCAGCTGACTCAGCTCAGCCAGCCGCGCTTGGCATTCGTCAGCTGTGGTGGCTTCCAAGTTGACGCGCAGCAAAGGCTCAGTCTGGGACGGGCGAACGTTGAACCACCAGGTGCCCGCATCCACTGAAAGCCCGTCTAGGCGGTCTTGGGGCAAGCTGCCGAAATGCTTTGCGATTGTTTCCATCGTGGCCGCGGCGTTGGGCACTTCGAAATTCTTCTCTCCCGAAGCAAAATATCGCTCGCAGGGCTGGCGCAACTGGCTCAGCGCCTGCGAAGTCTGGCTCAGCAATTCCAGCAAAATCACGGCTGCGATGATGCCGGAGTCGGCCTTGAAATTGTCTCGGAAGTAGAAATGCCCTGAGTGCTCTCCCCCTAGGATTGCCCCGGTGGCAGACATCTGGGCTTTGATGTGGGAATGCCCCACCTTGGTTGCCAGCGGCTGGCCCCCTTTTTCTCCGATGATTTCAGCCACCGCTCGGGAACACACCACATTATGAAGCACGGTAGCACCTGAATGCTTGGCTAGAACTGCCGAAGCCAAGATGCCCAGAGTGACGGAGCCAGACAACGGCACGGCCTGCTCATCCACGAAAAATACTCGATCGCCATCGCCGTCAAAAGCTATGCCAAGGTCGGCTGAGGTCTCTAGCACTTTGGCTTGAAGGTCGCGCAGGTTTTCGGGATTGAGCGGATCAGCTGGATGATTGGGGAAGGTTCCATCCAGTTCCTGATAGAGCCAGATCATCTCAAAAGGCAGCTTTTTCAGGACTGCAGGGGCAGCCAAGCTCGCCATTCCATTGGCGCAATCCACTACTACACGCAAAGGCTTCAGCTTTGAAACATCCACAAACGAAATGACATGCTGGACAAACTCAGGCAAGATATCCAGCTGGCTGATGGCAGCAGGGGCCGAGTTGCTCTCCTGCTGCAACTCCAGCTTGGCTAGCTGCTTGACCCTCTCCAAACCCGTGCCCGCCCCAATCGGAGCAGCTTGGCGGCGACAGACTTTGATTCCGTTGTATTCTTGCGGATTGTGAGATGCAGTAAAGACAGCCCCTGGAACGTCCAGACTGCCACTGGCGAAATACAACATGTCGGTAGAGACGAGGCCCAGATCTATAACTTCAAGTCCACGGGAGCTAACCGCTTGCATGAAACTTTGCGCCAGAGCTTCGCCGCTGCTGCGCATATCGCGCCCGCACAGAACTTTGCTCACCGTCGGGTCGTCTTCTTGCCAGAATTGGGCCAATGCCAAGCCCAGCTTCTCAGTCAAGGCTTCGTTTAGCTGAGCAGGCACTTTGCCGCGAATATCGTACGACTTCACCACTGCATCCAAGGCCTGCTCGGCTGCGGGATTGGCGGGCTGCGCGGGCGTGGGATTAACGGGAGCGGGCTGCGCCGGCGCGGAACGAGCGAGAGCAGCCCTCGCAGGCGCGTCCGGTGGCGCAGAGACAGGTGCTTCAGCCGCAATCGGCGAATAAGCCCCTGCCCGCTGAAATCTGGCAATGCGGACAATGTCGACAAAAGTTTTAAAGCCGTCACGCAAAACCTTCACAGTGGAGGTTTCAGTGGCCCGTGGGCTGACTTCAACTGTCTTGAAAGCTATCCCCCAACTGAACATAATGTGAAACAATTCAATGTCAAAGGCAAATCGGTCAATCTTGCCAACAGCAAAAATCCGCTTGGCACAATGTTTCTCAAAAGCCTTGATGCCGCACTGAGTGTCGTCTATGGATTCATGCTGGCTTTTAAATCGGAGAAACGTCCTAGCCAGCCAGCCAATAAAGGTGCTACCAGCCTGGCGCATCCGAGTGGCGGAATTCTTTTGCCCCAGGCTCCGACTGCCGACGCAAACTTGCACGCCGTCTTGGCTGTCTAGCAGAGTATCCACCACTTGGCGGATGACATCTGGGCCGTAGGAGAGATCCACGTCTGTGAATGCAATGACGTCACAGCTGGCAGCCTGAACTCCAGCCCGCACCGCGGCCCCCTTGCCTTTGTTGTGGCTGAAAACTATGACTTGGTCGGCTCCGGCCTGTTCAGCCAACTGGTGGGTTTGGTCAGTTGAGCCGTCGTCAACCACCACAATCTCCAGCTTCGGATAGACCCCGCTCAACTCGCTTCGCAAATGCCAAATGGAAGATGCCACGCAATCCGCCGCGTTGTAAGCCGGCAGCACCACCGAAAGAGACGGATGCGGGGACCAAGACGGCTGCTTGGGCACCGGTCCTGAGGCAGTTTCGTCAGCCACGACCTATATCTGTTCTTTCGGCCCCGGAAAACGACCCCAAGAAATCAGAGACGGGCGCCAAGCCAGCAACACCACTATCAGCACACCCAAACCCGTGAGAAGATAGGCAAAGATATCCACTGGCGTCCAGCCGTAAGTAAGCTTGACGTTCTCAGAAGTAGGTATCACGACCATCAAGTTGGGGGCCACTCGCCAAGGCCCGTCTGCCCCCGAGGCCTGCCAGTTTGGAAAATATGAAACCTTGACCAGCACTGGCACACCGATGCGGTCCACCGAAAAGGAAATGGAGTTGTCCGAGGCGGAGATATTGGCTACCTCCACCTCAGGCAAGGGCGTGCGGGGCAAAGGCGGGGAGGACAACCCATCAGCTGACGTCGCGGCTGGAATCCGTTGCCAGCTATCTGGGCCAGAGGATGCGGGCAGCACCGAAAAATCATCCCCGTTGTAGAAGCTTGTAGCTGGTTCCAGCCAGCTGTCTTGCCCGTTGCTGACATTGTTCCACACGACTGGTTCAAAATCCAGCGGCTCCACCAGCGGCGAGTCGGCTATCAGAAAAATATTCCAAGAGCTTGTATTGACTACGGCCGACGTTGTCGGCGCGCCGTTAGCCCCGAACTGCGCCGGGCTGCCGATTTCCGTCAGATCCGGGTGATTGCGCGCCGCATTGGTGGCGGTTTCGTTGATCGTCAGGTAATAGCGTACTCCCAGCAACTGCAAATGCCTGATGCCGGTATCGATATTGAAATTTCTGTAGGGTATGTCGCGCATGGCTCGACTGGGGCCTTGCATGGGGTTGTCAGCGTCTCGTGGCGAAGACAACTCCGACTGATTCAAGAAGTGATATGGCACGGTCGCCGAGGATTCAAAATAAAGCCCCTCCATCGATCCAATGCACCCGTCGCTCCAGTAGGGCAAGAGCATGGGAGCCATAGTGGTGCCGTAGCTGGTGAGAGGGTCTCGGTCGTACTCCCACATGGCTCGCCCGCAACCGTATTCCTCCCCTACCGCATTCATGGTGTCAATCAGCGCCTGATATTCGCCGAAAGCTGGTTTGCCTTCATAGCCACTAAAGTTCCACCTGGCCCAGCCTGGTACAGCATTGGCAGCCTCAGTTGTGCGCCCAATCTCAGGCAAAAATGGAATGTTCAGAGCGTAGCTTTGGCGTCTCTCGGTAACAAGCTCTCCGTTTTTTTCTACTTCTATATCAACGGTTCCAGTAACTCCGAAAGGCCCCAATGCCCTCAGAGGAATCGCCACCGCAATGAAGAAAATGACAGCCACGGCCAAAGCCCCGAAAGTCAGCCAGCCTCGGCGATTCCGCTCTTGCAGACGATGGAACAGCAGCGTCCGTCGGGCCACTTCCACTCCAACCAGCAAAAGCACTCCCAGCAGCAGCATTCTGGAAAAAACAGCCAGATCCCCAGCCAGGCGCTCAGCTTCGCTGCCTGTAACTGAAAGCAGGTGCTCAAAACCTGATTCCGCCAGCCATCGGCCACTGTAGCTGTCTATCACAACCAACACCAGCGCCAAGCCCAAGCAGGTGAAAATGGCATTTGGAAGGGTAAACAGCCGCTTCAACTTGAGGCGCACTACCCTAGCCTTGAACTGAAAGACAGGAACGCTGGGGATTTTGGCTTCGGATTTTTGAGCTTGACTGCGGTAGTTGCTGGGCGCTACATTGCGCATGCCCTCGCGTCCTGTGGAAAAGAAAGTCTTGGTATCGCCGCCGAAGAGCCGCCACAGCAATACTCCCGCCCCCAACGCAGCCAGCAGCGTCAATGACAGGTGGTAAAACGGAATTATGCGACCGTTCAACACCATGTCGGTAAATGGGAAAAGATCAGGGAAGCGATACACCAACGCCCAGAGCACAACGCTTCCAATCAGGAACCAGCCGTAGCGAATGCGATAGACCATGGTAGCTGCCACGCCAGCCGCGGCGGCCACCAAAATCCACTGCCAATAGGAACTGTATTCCCCCAAAAGTAAAACCTCTAGGTAGTCTTGGTTGTCCTCCCAGCCCATGTCGTTGAAGAAGTCTCGGCGCCACCAAAATGGCAGAGCCCAAAAAGCGCCCAGCAACCCGGCCAGCGGGACCACCACACTCAACCACCGCAGGGCTGCCCGGCGGTTGTCGTGGACAACCACAATGAGAGCCAGGCTGGCCAAGGCATAAAAAGCTGGAATGATATGGCACAATCCCACCAGCGCCAGCACTACCGCGCCAGTCAGACGAAGCCCGCCGTGGCGAATCCCGCGCATGGCGACAGCTATGGCCAGAACAGCCAGCAGCAAGCTCAGGCTGTAGGCAAATTCCCCGGCCAGCAAGGAGGGCAGCGTGCCGCCCCAAATTCGGGTGGGTTGGAAATCGTTGAACAGGAACGGGACTGTAGCCAAGGCAAACAAAGGAGGAATGGGAAAACTGAAGCCCATTTTCCGCGCCAGCCACCAAGCTGCTATGGGCAAAAGAACAGCGCCTGAAACCGCCACCAGCTTGAAGGCAACCCCGTAGTGAATCACCAGCGACAGCATTGCAATCAGAAAATACGGCACCACCATATAGAAGTGAAACGCCGGGAAACCCGCGTACCAGTCAGGTGCCCAGCCCGTGTGTCGCCACCAGGAAAAGATATGGTCTTTGAGGTAATCGGGCCCCCAGACGTGGGCACCCATGTCGCCTCCGGTTGGAGTGTTCCTGGTGAAGATCAAATTAGGCTGCAGCTGCCAAAAAACCAGCAGACAACTGCCAGCTACAACCAAAAAAGTAACAATCTGAGGAAAGTGTTGCGACAGACTTGAACCTTGTTCCAAACGTCTCAAATACCTGGGAACACTAGCTGGTTGTGTGGTAGAACTAGGGGCTGAAATGTCTTGCCCTTGTTCCTCGACCAAGTGCTGAGACTGCTGGCTAAGACGTGCCTTGTGTTCTTCCAGCAGTTGGGTGATCGTGCCCTTGGAACTGCCGCCAACGCTGTGTTTCAGCTTTTTTCTAAAACCCATAAAAACTTAGTTTAAATTTAACGTCTTGTGCTATCGGCGTCTTGTGCTATCGGCTTTAGGTTAGCTTTGAGCCAATAAGCCCGCCACCGTAACAGCGTTGAAGCCTACATGAGCCCAAATTGCTATCCCAAGCCGCTTTGTTTTTCCATAGATTACGGCTGCCAAAACTCCAAAAGCCAGCAAAGCTGGCAATTGAAGCAGTTGAAGATGGAAAATAGCAAAAAAGATAGCTGACACTAAAATAGCTAGCCAGTTTGAATATCTGCCGCGCAAGGCCCCATAAACCACTCCCCTGAAAAAAATTTCTTCCACCAATGGAGCCCCGCAGAGAACTACCAGAATCAGCAAAACAATTCCCAGAGGATCATTGGCCTTGTCGGTGATCTCTCTGGCCGGCGCCGAAAGCTCATCGGTATCTATCAGCGGCGACAACGCTAGATAGATCAACGGCACCATAATCAACTGCGCCGCCGCGCCGATGAGCAAACCTAAGGGAATGTCCTTTGGTTTTTGAGTGAGTTCTATAGCTGCGGGCAGACTTTCTTTTCGGCGTCTAGCCAACCACCAGGGCACGCAGAACAAACCCATCCATAAAGGCACCTGAAGGATCATCAGCACGGCCAAAGACGCACCTGGGGCACTCGGTTCTTGCCCCAATTCCAACTGTGTGGCCACACGCCCTAGATACCCGCCCACTCCTGTAGGAGCGGTGAGACGGGGGCCGATCACGCCTACAGCTATAGCCCCTGCAATCAAGCTGGCGACTATGGCAATCGCGGTGGTCAGCACTATGTCGGTAAACTTCCACAAAGACACCTGCTGGTCGCCAGCGTGGGAGGTTGCGGGGGAAGAGTTCACAGATTGAGCTTATGGCTATTGGCTCTGGATTGCTGACTGGCTGGTGCTAGTTTTGCTGCTGACAACACTAAACTAAAGCTATGGGATTTTCCCATTTTTCTAGTTTGTCCCTAACAAGAGCGTTTAGAGTGATCTTTTCTCCTGTCAATCAAAGTTCAGTTGCCAAAAAACTTCTCACCTCAGCTTCTCTGGCTGTTACAACACCTAAGGAAGCGCAAAAGCAGGCCGACAAAACTGGAACCGACTCAACCGCTGACTCAACAACCGGCCCAAGCACCGAAGTTTCAGACGCTGAAGTTGAGGATTTGTCGGCTGAAAAATCCAGCGAACTAAAAGTCAAGGAACGACCTAAAAACAAGTTTCAAGACGGCGACTACTACCACCGCAGCCGCAACTCAACTCCGTCACCCAGCGGGCAAGAAGACGAACGGCAACGTTCACGCTGGTCGCAATGGCTGATTTGGATGCTGCTTTTGCTAGTGCTGGGCTTCTTCTTGTTCCCCAGCCTGTTTTCCTCTGACGACCGCCGAGCAGTGGCCTTTGACGACTTTTTGACCCAAGCCGAGCAAGGCAACGTCTCCAGCGTGGAAATCAACAACAACAACGGCGACATCAAGGGCGAATTCACAGACGGCGAAGATTTCAAAACCACAGGCCCGCTGGAGTTGTCCCAGGACGACCGTGACATCATTAACAACATCGGGCAAGTCCGCTTCACCACTCCGACTTCCAGCTTTTGGGCCAACTTGCTTCAAATTCTTTTGCCGGTGAGTTTGCTGATTTTGTTCTTCTGGTGGATGACCCGACGCACCCAAGGACAGATGAAGGGAATCATGTCGATCGGTCGCTCCAAGGCCAAGACTTACAGCACCGAACGTCCGGGTACCACCTTTGACGACATCGCCGGCTATGAGGGCGTCAAGAAAGACATAACCGAAATAGTGGATTTCCTCAAGGAGCCAGCCAAATTTGCCAAAGTCGGAGCCAAGGTGCCCAAGGGCGTGCTGCTGGTGGGTCCCCCTGGCACCGGCAAAACCCTGATAGCCAGAGCTGTGGCGGGAGAAGCTGGTGTGCCTTTCCTGTCGGTTACAGGCTCTGACTTCATGGAAATGTTCGTTGGTGTGGGTGCCAGCCGAGTCAGAGACCTGTTCCAGTCGGCCCGCAAAATGGGGCGCGCCATCATCTTCGTAGATGAGATCGACTCCATTGGGCGCAAGCGCGGAGCTGGGCTCGGTGGCGGACATGACGAACGCGAGCAGACCCTCAACCAGATGCTGTCTGAGATGGACGGCTTTGAAACCACCGAAGGCATCGTGGTAATCGCGGCCACCAACCGCCCCGACATCTTGGATCCAGCCCTGCTGCGCCCGGGTCGCTTCGACCGCCAAGTTGTGGTGCCTCTGCCTGAGCTGGGGGATCGGGTGCAGATTCTCAAGGTTCACTCCAAAAACAAAGAGTTGGGCGAAGACGTGGACATGGAGGTGGTGGCCAAGGGAACTCCCGGCATGAGCGGAGCCGATTTGGCCAATCTGGTAAACGAAGCAGCTTTGTACGCGGTGCGCGAAGAAGCTGAAGACATCACCATGTCGCATTTTGAGCATGCGCGCGACCGCATTATCCTGGGGCAAAAGCGCGAGACAATGGTGCTCAGCGACCAAGAAAAGGAAACCATTGCCTATCACGAAGCCGGCCATGCCATCTGCGCAGCTACTATGCCCACCGCCGACCCGTTGCATAAGGTAACCATTATCCCCAGCGGGATGGCTTTGGGCGTCACCATGCAGCTGCCCGATGAAGAGCGCCATATCTACCGCCAGGACTATATTGAAGATTCGCTGGTGGTGCGCATGGGGGGAAGAGTGGCTGAAGAGTTGGTGTTCAAAGTCATCTCCACAGGAGCCAACAATGATCTGGTTGGCTCCACCGAACTAGCTCGCAAGATGGTAAGGGAATGGGGCATGAGCCCAGAAGTGGGACCGATGGCTTGGGGTTCTCAAGGGGAAGTCTTTTTGGGAGAGGAGATTGTCAGCACCCGTGAATACAGCGACGAGACAGCACGAGTGATAGATGAAGAGGTGGAGAAGATTCTGCGCACGCAGGAAGCCCGTTGCCGTGAAACTCTGACCGCCAACCGCAAAGCTCTAGACATGGTGGCTCAGGCCTTGCTGGATCATGAAACCATTCCAGGCACAGAAGTGGTCAGAATTGTTGACCTGTGCCGTAACGGAGTTGTAACTCACAAGGCTGAGTTGGTAGCTGCTGATAATGGCGCGGTGATTGAAAACGAAGCCACTGTCGAAACTGGTAGATAAACCAACCAAAGCCAAGGTCAAGGTCGGCCCCGACAGCCGAGCGAGCAGCCTGATAACTGGGCAAACAGTTTGACCCTTGAGCGAATCATCATTGTGGCTGTCATCATGGCAGCGGTGGCTGGTATTGCTTGGCTGCGAGTTGGCATCCAAAAAGCTCAAGCTAGAGCCTCGGGCACCGCAATGCACACTGGTTTGCGGGCAGCTAAATCCCAGACGATGCAGATGCAGACAGAAACAACGCAGGCCGAATCTCTCTCGCCTGGCGCCTTCAGTTTTGCGGCACCTGTGTTGCTTCACAGGTCTGATTTTCCCCAGCCTGAAATGCCCTGTCTGCTAGCTGTCTTCACTGCCAAGAATTGTCAAACCTGTTCCGAAGTCTGGCAGCAGCAGCAGCAATTCAAATCTGCTAGCACAGCCGTGGTGGAAGTGCGCCAGAAGAAGCTACTCAGACGCTACGGCATTGAAGCAGTGCCGGTGGTGGTACTGGCCGACTCTGTCGGGAAGGTAAGGTGGTGCCACCTAGGGCGGCTCCCCAACTCTGCTCAGGGCGAAATCAAGGCGCTGCTGGCCGACCTCAGCGGTTGAAAACCTCCGGAACTTGACGAAATTCCACCAGAGCATAGCCAAAAGCAACTACCACAGGCGTGGTAGATTCCAACACCACGATATCGCTGGTATCCAGCAAAACTCTGCGTCTGGGACCCAGTTCAAATTCTTCTCGTGTGGCCAAATTCTTGACCCGTGCAATAGTGGCCGACGAGGGATTGGCTATGGCAATGCCTGAGCTTTGCACGCTGAGGGAACCGTCTTCCATCTGAACGACTGGGCCGTTGGACAACCCGCCCAAAGCTATGTGCTTAGTGGCAGCTATGGGCAAACCCAATTCGCCAACAGCTGCTCGCACGATGACTTCGGGCTCGCCCACATCTTCCAGTTCATCCAAAATACCGCCGTCTGTCTCGTTAGTTTCATCAACTGTTTCGGCATTTGGCAGCACGACTTCTTCACCGCCGCCACGCAGTTGCTCCGCTACAACTCCACTACCGCTTAACGTTCTGACCACGGCCCAGTGACGCACTTTCAAATTCACAGACACAGCAGCTGATTGCTCTGGAAGGTAAAACGGAAGCTGTGCCGTTGGCAAGGTGTCGCTGCCGGAGGCCAACCCACTGTTTGGCGAGACCCCAGTATCTGACGAGGCCTCAGTATCTGGCGAAGCCCCACTTTCTGACGAAGCCCCACTGCCCGGCGACGTCTCGCTTTCCCCAGGCAGTTGGCTGTCTGCCTGAGGCACATTGACCGTTACTGTGTATTGCTGGCCGGGCGGAATGAGCAACTCCGTCGGGGTAACGCTGTCAAAATCCAGTCGGAAATCGATCTCCACTCGTGCGTCCGCCTCCCCCGGGTTATAGACCACATAGGCGGTAGGCCCAGCCACCTCTGACCCAAAAGGAAATAGCCACTGATGCTCTAGCGATGGCGACCCTAGGGCAATATTGACACCCTTGATCCCGCGACTGCCGTCAAAAACTTGGAGCTTGCTCGCCACTAACTGCCCCGAGCGGGCTTTGATCGAGGTTGACAGCAGCGGCCAGCGCGGGGCTTCAGTGCCGACGTCTAGATACAAGGCGCTGTTGGGAGCCACGATCAGGCCCGAGTAGGCAGTAGGGCTGCGGATGCCCGAATCAGTGGTGAATTCAATGTCAACTACAGCCGAATCCTGGAATGGATTAAACAGGCCGAGCACCAGATGAGCATCTGAGGTTGTGCTGCCGGCTGGGAAATACCATTGCGAGTCCACGCTTTGCCCACATGACATAAAGGAGCGACCAGTGCCGTCTTGCAACAACTGAACTACTGAAGCACCAGGGCGATCCAACTCCACCAGAGCTGAAACAAAGACCTCATTTGAGCCCGTCGGGATCAAGTCATCAGGCATGAGGATGGCCAGACTACCCGAAGCTGAGACAGTCTGTCTTTCCACCCTTCCTGTCTCAGACCTGGATTTTCCTGATGTGGCCGCATAGAGACCGCCACCGTCAAAAATGCTCGGATAATAGGTGACCCACATACCGACTGGTTCTGGGTCGGGGTTGATTACTACTAGGGATGTAGTCACGCCAAGCCCGGGAGCAACCCAACCAGCCGGGCAATACCAAGTAGCAATCCCCTGGGCTGGTTGGCTGGAAGAACCACTGGTGCTGCCGCTGCCTGCGGCGACTTCCAAGGTATTGCCTTGGAGTGAGGCAGCTTGAGTGCTGGTTTCAGCTCCGTTGTCGGCTATATCAACGACAGCCATCAATGCCAATAGCACTCCAATGATGCTAAGCGCGGGCCATCGTCTTACGTTTAAAGCTGTCATGGCGAACTTTTAGGCTGGGGGCGGCGTGTGAACAGCAAGATCACCAAGCCCGCCAGCCATAGACATAGCTGCAGGGCTATGAGAAACTGGTAACCAGCGGGCGTATTGTGCCTAGCTGTAGCTGTTGTCTCTGAAGCTTCACTGCCACTGAATACCTGGGCCCAGCCAAAGGCTTCAGTTCTTCGGGCTTTTTGGGCGTTGATTTCAACTTCCCAATTGCTGGAACCGCTGGCAATGTACACATCGCTATTGGCCTGCAGCAAGCCAGTTGAACTGCCCCGCTCAACATCGCATCCCAGAGGAGCAGTATTGGCTTGGGAGCCACAAGACAATCCCGATGAGGTATTGAGGAAGGGCACAAACACAGCATCTCCGAAGCTTTCCGTGCTGGCTAGCGACCCGCTGTTGACTCCCAAAACCGTAGGTTGGGCTGAAATATTTTCATAAACCACAATCCCTTCCCGTAGGTCGACCTGTCGCATGTCCAACTGCTGCTTGAGCATATTTTCTACCCAAGGCTCCACCGGACGGCTTAATGTTACCTCTGGTGGTGGCGTTCGGGTCTCCAAGACGACTATGTGGCGAATACCCATAGGGGCCAACAGGCGACCCAACCGGTTTGAAGCTCCGGTGCGAACCAGCGAAATCGTTTCTTTCAAGGGTGCGTCATTTGGCTCAAAAACCCAAAGGTCGGCTACTTGAGTGCTGACTCCGCCGGTCATGACATAGCTGACATCGTCTGTGAGTTCATAGGCTCGCCCAGGCAGCACGTCCGGGTGTCCCAGCCACAACACCCTGTAACTGTCATCGTCTAGAGCCGCAAGGGGTGTGGCATAGTCGTGTTTGGACATATTCCAACGTCCGTCAAAAGAATTGGTCACTATCGGCACAACCATGATCACCAAGCCCATGGCTCCCGCCAAAGGCAAAAGTTGCCGCCAGCCAAATCTATATCTGGGCAAATCGGCCGCCAGAGCTGCCACACCCATAGCTGCTGCAATGGCAAAGCCCACTCCAGCTGGCACCAACAACAAATCTGCCGATGGAACCACATTTTCGCTGCGCTCCCCTATCCACGCCAGAGCTACCGACAAGCACACCAAAATCCAACCCCGCACAACCCAAACAAAGCGCATATCATGCACTACCAGCAGAGGCAACGCAGCTACTAGCAACAAACCCCAGCCCAAGGCTGCATTGTTGATGGGGCCCGTGGCAAAGCGAATGAGTTCCCAGACACCAAAAACGTCATCGGTGTTGCTGGCAAGATCTGAATCTCTAACCAGAACCGGCCACCATGAACTTGCTAGCTGCGGCAAGGACAGCACGAACGCCAAGGCTGAGCCCAAAAATCCAATCGTCAACAGCTTGGCACTTCTGACACCCAGGAATTCAGAGCCAATAGCTAAAGCAACTACACAAAGCAGTATCAGTACTAAAGCAGCAGGCACGAAAGCTGTTACAGCAGCTGTGAGCAAGCTGAAAATTATGATGCTGCGCCAAAGCGACTGTTCTTTTAAGTCTTTTAAGGCAACATTCGCTCTGTGAGCAACTCCCTGGACGCTCGGGGTTCCTCCGTGCGTGCCATCCCTGCTGGCTCCGCCCGCGCCCCTGACAATGGCTGCTCCCCTGGCACTGTTGTCTTTTTTGCCGCTGGTTGCCAAATTCCGAAGAAAATTTGGCGCAGATGCCGGCAGGTTGACATCAACTAACATCACCGAAACAATCCAAGGCAACATACCATAAAACAACAGGGCATCCCATGAGCCATTTGCCAGCGCATTATAGGGCAGAGGCAACGACAAATAGACAACAGCACCTATCCAACCAACGCTTCTGCCACCTTGTCTTCGCAGCAACCTGACAACCCCTAAAGCACCCAATGGGATTGGCAGCAGCACTACCAAGGTTCGTGCCAACCCCATGGCTCCCAAAAGCAGGGTGGACCAAACTCCCAAAATCCCCAAGGCTATGGAATTGAAACCGTCGCTGCCTAGACCGGCTCCTTGCAGAGATGAGAACCACTGCGAGAAAAACTTGCCTGGTGAAGCTGGAAATGCTGAAAATTGCCCTATCTGAGGAATGCCCTTGGAAAGCAGATGTCGACTTCCAAAGCCCAGAAAGATCAGAATGATTAGCCAGACCAGCACCGAACTGCGTGTTACGGTATTTCTGAACCAATCTGCTAACCCTCTCACCAGATGGGCTAGACCTCCGCTGCCATCAGTTCGCTGGCTGCGCCAAAACAGCCTAAGTTCCGCCAGACCATCTACTTGGAGAGGACGCAGTTCATGGTCTCGGGCATAACGCATCAGAGCTATTTGGCGACGCTTGCGTACAACTTGGGGCAGGCGAAAGATATTCCACCACCACGCAAGGCAAATGTCGCGTGCTGTCCTAGGGTGCCCCAGAGTCAGCGCCATAACAGATTCCAAAGTTGACGCCAGTGCAACTAATGGCAGGGAAACTGCCAGTCCCGCTGCTGAAGGACATGTCAACAGCGAAAATAACCGGTGTCGCCATCGCAACTTGTTTGCGTTGGGGGGCAGCTGACTACTAGAAAGGCGGCTTGCCGAGGTGGTCAGAGTGGCTGATTCAAGCCCTGATTCGTAACACCCAACGGCAACTGAGGGCACCAAAGCTATCTGAGCGGTGGCCAGATGAACTCGCCAACAAAAATCCAAGTCTTCTCCAAAAAAAGTGATCTCTTCACTAAAACCATGCAAAGCAGTCATAAGGTCGGAGCGAATCAGCAGGCATGAAGAGGCCACCCCGAAGATTGCATTTATGCCGTCATGTTGGCCCTGGTCAAGCTCGCCTACTGCAGCCGTGGGGATTTTGCCACCAGTTCGGTCAATGCTGAAGCCGGCACTTACAAGGCGCAAAGGGTCGTCCGGTTTCACAAGCTTGGGGGCTACAACCCCAGCGTTCAATTGCACCAACTGTTCGACTAGGCGGCTAACAGTGTCGCTCTTTAGAACTACGCTGTCACTGCAAACGAACAACAGCGAAGCCTTGTCTTCAGATTGCGAAACAGAAGCCGCCTGGTTTATGACGACCCCATAGCCTGAAGCAGGGTCATACTCACAAATGTCCGATTCAGGCAAAATTGACCTCACACGATTGGCGAGCCCGTTCTGAGCAGTGCCGCTGTGGGAAGTACTGGGATTATCGGTCGCGCTGGAATTAACGGCAGCCGGAACGGCTATCGTGGCATGCAAACCCGGATAGTCTTGGGCCCGCAGCCGTGCTAGGCTATCCTCAAGATGGGCGTCCAACCTGCTGACGATGAGTAGAGCGCGTACAGACAGGGCCTGCCCACTCATCTGGAAAGCCTGCCCAGACCCCGTATGAGTCTGTGAGCTTGCTTCCGTCTGACTCACTGATGTCGCAGTGCTATATTTAGCAGAATAATTATCATATTCTCAAACCACTTTTAGCCTCAACTGGTACCTATTCATTATTTCTAGTATGCACAACCTTTTATTTGGTGCTATTGAAAAACTTAAAAGATCTTTGAAGATGTAAATTGGTCATATTTGTAGCTTGTCTAGCCATGTTCCCCACCAAGCCCCATATCCACTAGTCATGTTTGCTGTCTTATGCGGTGGAGTTGGAGCCGCGCGGTTTCTTCTGGGCGCTAAAGAAGTTTGTGAAGCTGACCAACTCAAGGCAGTTGTCAACTGTGGCGATGACATCGTTTTGCACGGGCTTCATATAAGTCCAGATATAGACACCATCATTTACACACTTTCAGGCGAAATCAACCCAATTACTGGCTGGGGGCTGCGAGAAGAGACTTGGCAAGCTATGGGAAACCTTGCGAAACTGGGCGGCAAGGCTTGGTTTAATCTGGGCGACAAGGATTTGGCAACCCACCTATTTCGCACCGAACTCCTTGCGCAAGGTGCCACTTTAACTCAAATCACCGCTGCGCTGGCTGAAGCTTTCGGGGTGGAGATAGCTGTCTTGCCGATGTCTGATGACAGGATAGAAACCAGAGTGCTACTTGACGAAACGGCTCTAGGAGAATCCGGGGAAGTAGGTTTTCAGGAATATTTTGTGAAACTGCAGCACAACGTGCCCGTCAAGCAAGTGCGCTTTGATGGTGCCAGCTCCGCTGAAACCTCTCCACAGGTCGTAACGGCTTTAAAAGAGGCTGAAGTTGTTGTAATTGCTCCATCAAATCCTGTAGTATCTATCGGGCCTCTCTTGGCCCTAGAAGAAATTCGCCAAGCTGTGTCGAAACGCTTCTCACAGGGCCGACCTGTCGTGGCTATCTCCCCGCTAATTGGGGGGCGGGCTGTCAAAGGCCCAGCCGACCGGCTGCTGTCGGAGTTAGGAGCCGAACCTTCCAGCGTTGGAATAGCCAAATGGTATGAAGATCTGATCGATACTTTGATAATTGACCAAGCCGACTCCCATGAAGCCGAAGCTGTAGAAGCTCTGGGGGTGCGCTGTGTTGTCACAGCTACGGATATGTCACAGCCCGGTGTAGCTGCTGATATAGCCAAACTGGCTTTTGGCCTCTAAATTTTTGACTCCTAAGGAATTGAAAACCGCAGTGAATATCAATGAAACTTGAGATCTTCGGCATAGCAGGTATGGGGGAGGTATCGCCGGGGCAAAACCTATCTGAGCTAATTGTCCAAGCCACAGCCAAGTCCAATCCTCTAACCGAAGGCGATGTGGTTGTAGTTACTCAAAAGATAGTGTCAAAAGCTGAAGGCAGACTGGTAAAGCTGCTGGCTGATTCGGTGCCGGGAACAGAACAGGTAGGCGAAGCTAGTCCAGTCCGCAACTCAACTCATTCCAAGCCCTCAGCCCATTCCAATGCGGAAGTTCTGCTTCAGGCAAGGTCCAAACAGATTGTGAGACAAGAATCAGTCCGTGTCTTGCGTCAGCGGGGAGAGCTCATCATTTCTGAAACTGCACATGGCTTTGTGTGCGCTAATGCTGGAGTTGACCTGTCTAACGTTCCCGAAGGTCAAGCTGCTTTGCTGCCACGCTACCCCGACCGTTCCGCCCAAAGGATCCGAAATGAAATCTTCAATCTCATCCAACTCGAAGTGGCGGTCATTATTTCAGATACTTTTGGGCGTCCGTGGCGACGAGGACTCACCGATGTGGCCATCGGGTCTTCGGGTATTCATCCTATTTTGGATTTGCGTGGCGAGCTGGATGCCAGCCATAGGGAACTTGCTGTAACTGAAGTGGCTATCGTGGATGAACTGGCAGCCGCAGCCGAGTTGGTTATGGGTAAAACCCAAGGCATTCCTGTGGCTGTCGTTCGTGGCGTGCCGGAAAGCTGGCTTGTCTTGAAAGGCAAAACTTCTGACACCGAAGCTGAACCCAAGGGAGTCGTCAACACAATTGTGCGACACCCTAATGAGGATTTGTTTCGCTAGCCAATGGCTGACTAGTCAGGTGAGGTTCGCTGATACTCCCAGCCTTCATCTGACATCGCCAACCTATGACGTGGGCCTGGTGCCTGTGCATTGCCGCTCTCATAGCCGGCATCGCCCTCCCACATAGATACAGCACCTTTGTCTAAAACCGCAATTTTGGTGGCATACAGAGGCGGGGGGCGGCTTTGGGCTAAATCCAGGGCCTCATCGCAATTGGCGCAGTCGGCCAGCTCTGTCAGCGTCACGTAAGTCGGCGGAAGCATGTTGATTTCTCCTTGATCGCGCAACAGCAGGGTTGCGCTTGGAGTAATCCACTGATAATCCACTATCTCCCCGCCGTCCACAGTGATGCCTTGATTTTCAGGCGCTTCTGCTAAGAAAAACCAAGTGGCATAACGTTTGGGAGCGATCGGCGGCGGCACCCAGTGGGAAAAACATATCAAATTAGCCGGGCTGAGCAACAACCCCGTCTCTTCTTCAACTTCACGCACTCCAGCTAATTGTGAGGCTAGGTAGGCATGTGCTTTGTCAGGCTTTAGATCAGACAAAAAATCAGGCAGCCGAAGCGTGTCGCTTGTCTGTGGGGTTGAACCTGCATTCTCCATGTCTGCTGGATCAATTTTGCCTCCAGGAAATACCCAGGAACCCCCTCCGAAGGCCAGTTCTTTGGCTCTCTTTACCATCAAAACCTCTAGCTGGTTGGCTTGGCGGGCTGTTGGGTTGTTGCGAATGACGACAACAGTCGCGGCAAACATAACGGGACGGTCAGGGTCGTGCTTGTGGGCAGCTTCCCAACTCTCATAGCGTTGCTTGTCACTGCTCATTAGTCATTTTTTGTTGCGTGTTCTGTCATTGTTTTCACTGGTTGAGTTGCCCAGCTGCTGGCTAACCGCAGGCGTCAGCGAGATATCCAAGTCCCAAGGAGACACCTAGGTTATTTGCTGTGTTTATATTAGCTTGTCTGAGATTTGCTCAGAATATCCGTGCAGCACCTCGCTGGTAGTGTCTTAACTTCTATGACGCAGCCCAGAAATTTTGCTAGCACCAAGGTCAAGCAGCCGTGCAGCACCTGTTGACTAGCTTTCCAACTAGAGCCGGAGCTCATCTGGAACAGCAAGCCCAACCCCTTATGCAACACCTATTGTCTAACTTTCAAACCGTAGCGATGCTCTAGCTGACAAGCTCAAACCCAACCGCTTTTTACAACTAAAATAAAAGGAGACCCAATGAATGCGATAATCCAACTACCAGCCTTTATCACGGCAGAGGCCCTAGCCGCTGGCGGGTTCATTCTTGCCACTTTCGGGCTGGTTGTGAGGTTTTATTTCCAGCTTGAAAAGAAGCTGAACGAACGCCTAGCGGAAGACAACGCACGCTGGGAAAAACAACGCGCCGAAGACAGGCACGAGCAAAACGAACGCCTAGCGGAAGACAACGCACGCTGGGAAAAACAACGAACCGAAGACAAGCAAGACCAAAGCGAACGCCTTGCCCAAGACAAACGCGAGCAAAACGAACGCTTCGTCGAAAACAAGCGAGAACAGTATGAGCTTTTTGCCATGCTGAAGGGCGAATTAGTCGCTATGGAAGAGCGAATTGCGCAGCACATCGACAACAGATTCGCTCATGCTGAAAAACAGCGAGCCGAGGACAACGCACGCTGGGAAAAACAGCGAACCCAAGACAACACCCGCTGGCAACAACAACGAGCCGAAGACAGAGCACAGTGGCAGCACCAACTCGCCCAAAACCACGAGAGTTGGCTAATACAACACAACGAAGACAAAGCCCAGTGGGAACGGAACTTTGAACAGCAAAAAACTGACACAGCCCAACAACGGGCCGAAGACCAGGCACAATTACAGCAACTACTAGCCAAAGACGCAACCCACTGGGAACAACAACGGGCCGAAGACCAAAAACGCTGGGAAAAACAACGCGCCGAAGACAACGCACGCTGGCAACAACAACGGGCCGAAGACAGAGCACAGTGGCAGCAACAGCGAGATGAAGACAACGCACAGTGGCAGCACCAACTCGCCCAAAACCAGGCACAATTGCAGCAACTACTAGCCAAAGACGCAACCCACTGGCAACAACAACGGGCGGAAGACCAAAAACGCTGGCAACAACAACGGGCCGAAGACAGAGCACGCTGGCAACAACAGCGAACCGAAGACAGAGCTGAATGGCAAGAACTGCGAGCCCAAGACAGAGCTGAATGGCAAGAACTTCTAAGCCAAAATACGGCCAAGATCGAAAGGCTGGATGAAAAACTGGACGAAGTCGTAGAACGACTCGCCAGGCTGGAGGCAATGGTCCACTTTCTTGTGCAAGGACTTCAGCCCTTCACCATCAGAACCATCGCCAGATGACCCAACCGGCAAAAATGTCAGCCTCTCAATCCCAAACTTGGACTGAGAACCATCCAGCATTCCAAATTTCTCTAGCTCGGCGTATGTTGGCCAGGGAGGGTTGTGAAAGTCGTGTCGCTGGACATGTTTCCCTCAGAGCTTCTGAAAATTCTTTCTGGGTCTCAACATTCGGATATTTTGACGAAACTTTACCTGAGCAAGTCATCAAGGTGGATTTTGAGATGAACAAGCTGGAAGGAACTTGGGAACCCTCCCCTGCCATTGCATTTCACGCTTCGCTGATGCGTGCTCGCCCAGATGTCAACTCAATAGTCCACATTCACTCCCGCTGGGTGGAGGCCCTCTCAACCACAGGTTGCGACTTGGGAATGTATTCAACCGACTCGGTGCTCTTTTTTGAAGACCAAGCCCATTACAGCGACGACGGAATCCAAAAGCCTGTGGATGGCGAGCGGATGGCACGAGAACTAGGTGCCAAAAATGTTCTGATTATGGATAACCACGGAGCTCTGGTCGTAGCAGAAACCCTCCAAATTGCCACAATCAAAGCCATTGCTCTAGAGAGCTCGGCACGCTGTCATGCGGTGGCCCAACTCATTGGTGGCAAAGAAATCCCACCAGTTGAGGCTGCCCGCTCCAAAGCCGACTACAACAAATATTTCATTCCAATGATGTGGGAGGCTGGATGTCGTCGCCTGCAAAAAAGCGACCCAGAGTTGTTTGCCTGCTTAGAAGGATAAGCTGTCCTGCGAATTCATTGAAACGCGAAAGGCGCAGCTAGCCGGAACGAGGAATACTAGACGGGGAAAATCAAGCGGTGAGAGTTTGGCGAACCGAGACCAGAGCGAAGCCAGAGCAAAACTAGACGGCATCCGCGCCACGCTCAGCCGTGCGGATGCGAACGGCGTCAGCTACATCAATAACCCAGATTTTGCCATCCCCAACATTGCCCGAATCAGCCACTTTAACCACTGTGTCAATCACCAAATCAGCCAACTCAGCATCAACAATAACTTCAATTTTCACCTTCGGCACAAATTCAACCGGATACTCCTCTCCCCGATAAATCTCACTGCGCCCGCCTTGGCGCCCATAGCCTTGCGCCTCGGTCATAGTCATGCCCTGCACGCCTTGTCTTCTTAGAGCACTCTTGACCGCCTCCACTCTATTGGGACGGACAACTGCAGTTATGAGCTTTAGCATTGTATTTGAGGTGTTGACTTAGAACCACTGATCGGCAAAAAATAAGCTTGATTATTAGTTTAGGTTATCTGATGGAAGTTTTACGTAGGCCAGAATTTGTTCTGTCCGTCATCCTGTGCACTATCGTGTCGTTCTTGGCGAGTTGCTCACCGTCTGAGGCTGAAAGTTTAGATGAGACCTCCCAGACGGCTCAAAACTCTGACGACTTGAACGCTGGAGACACAGGTGCAACCAGCAAAAACCAGAACACCGGCCCCTCCGCGAACGACCAACCTAGTAATACGGCCGAATCAAGCGAGGCTGAATCCACGCCTTCAACAGCAGAAACTTCAATACCTGAAGAGGCAACCCCGACAACAGGCTCGGATTTAGGCCAAATTTTAGACCCGCCCAGCGCCAATCAATCTCAGCCATTGGAAACCCACCTCTCCTTTGAGTTCCTTTCGCTGGACGATATCGCTTCCATCTGGCTACCGCACATGCAATGGGCTGTCTCAATTCAATTACTTGACCAAACCACAAACACAGAGCTAGCTGCCCCCATCAGCCTAAATCAAGATTCCACCTTCATTTCTGCCAGCGCAGCCAAAACATTTTGGATTACGGCAGTTGCTGCTGAGCTTGGCACTGAATCAGTGGAACATCTTGTTTTTGACGTGCTGTGCCTGTCGGACAACGTCCAAACAGCTGAACTGATAAAACTAATCGGGATTGACAGCATAAACGAATTCCTGCACAACCAAGCGGGCATGACCAATACCTTTCTTCTGCGTTGGACTTTCGGAGAGGAGCCTCCCGAGCCTGCCTCACAGGAATGGGCCTCAAAAACCAGATATACGTCCAACAGAACTACCGTGCTGGACTCCGCCCGATTTTACAGCCAACTCTACTTGGGCGAACTGCTCCCACAACCAGAAACAGAAGTAGTGCTAGGCTGGCTTGAAGATTTTGCCCGCTGCCGAGGCCCGCTGGCTTACCCTCTGGCCCTGCGACTGCCTACAGAAACTCAGGTGTTGCACAAGGCAGGCTGGTTGCCACCTATGTGCTGCCAAGCTGAAACGGCCACCCTGAACGATTTCGGAATTATCCTTACCCCTGAAGCAACTTATTCCATCGCCATAGCCACCCAAGGAGGCGAAGTGTCCGATGAGACCTTCGCTCAGCAGCAAAATTTCATCAGTTATGCATCCTGCAGAATTTTGGCCGTTGTCACCGCTGAGCCGACGTCATGTCAACGCAACCAAGATTCCAGTACCAGGGTATTGGATCTTGAAACTCCCGAAAGTGAACAGTCGCAGACTACCGCAACAACTGGCTGAGAACTCTCAAGAATTCACTGCGGGGAATATTCTGGGCGATCTCCACATTGGCAGGCTGGCCCGTAACCCCCCAAGTGTCAACTATGGTTTGCCCCCTGGCTATGCCATCACCCACCACCACGTCAACTCTGCGCTTGACAATTTCTGCGATGCTGGGCTCTAGCGCCACGGCCATGGCCAACGGGTCCGGCAAATCAAAGCCTTGCATGCCCACCATCTCCTCCAAGTAGGCAGCTACTCCACCTTGAATATTGATTGTAAACTCGGAATACTTCGTGCCAATAGCCAAAAGCTTGGCCGAATCGTCGGGGTCCACGAAACCAGCGCTCATGCTTTCTTCCCAGCCGACCAGCAGCAGTGGCATGCCCGACTCAAACACAATCTGAACAGCTTCGGGGTCTGCGTAGAAATTGAACTCCGCCAAGGGTGTGATATTGCCAGGCAGTACATAGGCCCCGCCCATCACCACACACTGCTTGACTGCCTCAGCCAGCTTAGGCTCCCTTAGCAGCGCAACCGCCACATTCGTCAACGGCCCCAAAGTTACCAAAGTGATTTCGCCTGGGCTGCCACAGATAGTATCTATCAGCACATCCACCGCGTGTCCCGACGCAGCCTGCCTGCCCGACAAGTCCAAGCCGATGTCGCCCATGCCGTCTTGCCCATGCACTTCTCTAGCCGTTATCAACTCATGCAGGATCGGCTTTTCCAAGCCGGCATAGACCGGCGTGTGCTGCCCGCACAACTCAACCGTGTAGAGAGCATTTTGGACGGCTTGATCCAGCGGCACGTTGCCAGCCACCACAGTGATTGCTTCAACTTTGACGTCAGGTGCTCGCAACGCCATCAAAACCGCCACAGCATCATCTGAAGCGGTATCGGTGTCAATCAGAAATCTTCGCATGAGCTTTCTCCTTGGATGTTAAGAGTTGTGCACCTGCACAATCTAAAGACAATTATGATTTTATTCAGGATTCCTGTATTGAGCATACCTTAGGTGGGTGGGTGGTTTCCTGCAGGTGGATTTGTTGGTTTGTGTGTTTGGACTTTGGGTAAATTTTGTGCTATTATTTTAGAAACGACCTAAGTAACAGCAAGTTGAATTTTGGGTCTTCCTGCACGGCTAAAGTTTTCAACTTCTTTACAAAACACCGGGACATTCCTACCCCCCCCCAACAACACACCAAGGAGACAAGACCGTGAAAAGAAAATCACTGTTTCGTTTGCTGACCACCATTCTGGGAGTTTTGCTGGCGACAGCCCTGATAGCAGTTGGCTGCGGTGACGATGACGAAGACACCACCGCCACAACTGCTCCCCCCGCCACAGAGGCACCAGTGCCAGCCGAGGACCCCATCCATGTCGGTCTGGTTTTTGATATCGGCGGCCGAGGCGACCAGTCGTTCAATGATTCGGCAGCCGAAGGCATTGAAAGAGCCGAAGCTGATTTGGGGATTACCTTTGACGAAGTTTCCCCCAACGACGATGGCTCCAACAGAGCCAACTTGTTGCAGCTCCAAGCTGAAAGCGCCGATCTGGTATTGGGCATCGGCTTTTTGTTTGTTGACGACATGAGGAACGTAGCGGCTGCCAATCCTGATACTTGTTTTGGGATTGTGGACGGATTTATTGAGGAGGCAACTGACAACGTTGCTATGCTGCTGTTTGCTGAACACGAGGGTTCG
>JAPYNY010000018.1 GCA_028283145.1 Candidatus Hopanoidivorans cymbastelae | reverse complement strand
GTGAAGTCGCCCTCACCCGCTACATGCGCCTGCTGGCCGATCGCGACATCGCCCTAGACAAGTCGATGATTCCGCTTGGTTCGTGCACCATGAAGCTCAATGCAGCCACTGAAATGGCTGCCATAACCTGGCCAGAATTCGCCAACATCCACCCCTTTGCGCCCAAAGGCCAGACCCAAGGCTATCGCCAACTGATAGCCGAGTTGGAGTCCTACCTGGCGGAAATTACCGGCTATGCCAAGGTATCGGTGCAGCCCAATGCGGGATCGCAGGGCGAATTGGCTGGTCTGCTGGCCATCCGCGCCTACTACCAGAGTCGCGGCGAAACTCAGCGCCACATCTGTCTAATTCCCTCCTCGGCACACGGCACCAACGCTGCCAGTGCGGTGATGGCGGGCATGAAAGTGGTGGTCGTGGCTTGCGACCAAGACGGCAATGTGGACATTGACGACCTCAAAGCCAAAACCGAAACCTATGGCGACACCTTGGCTACGTTGATGGTGACTTATCCTTCCACCCACGGAGTATTTGAGCCCCAGATCACCAACATCTGCGACCTAATCCATGACGCCGGCGGGCAGGTCTATCTGGACGGGGCCAATCTGAACGCCTTGGTAGGGGTTGGCCGCCCTGGGCTCTTCGGAGCAGATGTCTCCCACCTCAACCTTCACAAGACGTTCTGCATTCCCCACGGTGGCGGCGGGCCAGGAGTTGGCCCGGTGGGAGTGCGCTCACACCTAGTCCCCTTCATGCCCAATCATCCGCTGGAACCAGACTGCGGACCAGCAACTGGAATCGGCCCGATCTCTGCGGCTCCATGGGGCTCGGCCAGTATTTTGCCTATTTCTTGGGCCTACATACGGCTGATGGGCCCAGACGGGCTCACTCAAGCCACCAAAGTTGCCTTGCTCCACGCCAACTATGTTGGCACTCGGGTGGGACAGCACTTCCCTGTGCTCTACCAAGGCACCAGTGGCATGGTGGCTCATGAATGCGTCATCGATCTGCGCCCAGCTAAGGAAACCGCCGGAGTCATCGTGGACGACGTCGCCAAGCGATTGATTGATTTCGGCTTCCATGCGCCTACGGTTTCCTTCCCTGTGGCTGGCACCATGATGGTGGAACCCACCGAATCCGAACCCTTGGAAGAGCTGGACCGCTTTTGCGAAGCTATGGAAGCCATAGCAGCGGAAATCCAAGCTATAGCCGATGGCAGCATTGATTTCAAAGACAACCCACTCCACAACTCGCCCCATACGGCCCAAGACGTTGCCACCGACTATTGGGGCCATCCCTATTCTCGCGACCAGGCAGCCTTCCCGACGCCTAATTTATTGAACGACAAATACTGGTCGCCAGTGAGCCGCATAGACCAAGCTTGGGGAGACCGCAACTTGGTGTGCTCCTGTTTGCCTATTGAAGCCTACGCTCAAGACTGACTCGCACCCAGAACCATTTTTAACCCAAGATTCAACCCAAGAAAGGTCAGCCATGTCAGACACACAAACTCCCGCTTCCGACGCAGCCGTTCAGCCTCACGCCTTGGTTGAGCGCGAAGACAACGTGATGATCATCACCATGAACCGCCCCAAGCGGCTGAACGCCATTTCGGGTGCCATGCTGGTGCGCATGCTTGACGCCTACTATGAGGCATCCGAAGATGACGACATCCGCTGCATCATCGTTACCGGTGCCCAAGGCAACTTCAGTTCCGGCGCCGACCTGCAAGCCATGAGCGGCAAAGAGGGCGACCCCGACCCGGAATTTTCTACGGAATATTTGCGAAAGCGCATGGATGAAGACAAAGACCTCGCCTTCAAAGCCCTACTGCGCCATTATCGCCCCACCAAGCCGATCATTGCTGCGGTGGAAGGTGTGGCTATAGCTGGGGGAACTGAAATCCTCCAGGCCATGGACATCCGGGTGGCTGGTGAAACCGCTCGCTTCGGGGTGTCTGAAGCTAGGTGGTCGCTTTATCCGATGGGAGGCTCGGCCGTGCGCTTGCGCCGCCAAATCCCTTACACTCACGCGGCTGAAATCCTGCTGACCGGCAAGCATATCACCGCCCAGGAAGCCCACCAAATTGGGCTTGTCGGCCATGTCGTGCCAGAGGGGGGTGCTTTGAGCAAGGCCAAGGAGATAGCAGCCACGATTGCCAAAAACGGGCCGCTGGCCGTGGAAGCAACCAAATCAGGAGACCACATGGCCTGGGATTTCAGCACTGAACCAGAGTTTCAAGCGCAACTTGACTGGATGCGAGATTTCGTCGACGACGAAATCGCTCCGCTCAGCTTGTTCTATGACGACATGTCTTCTGACTCTTGGAAACAGGCCGCAGCCCCGCTCAAAGAAGAAGTCAAGAGCCGTGGCTTATGGGCTTGCCATCTTGACCCTGAGTTGGGCGGCCAAGGCTACGGGCAGGTCAAGCTGGCTTTGATGCATCAAATTCTGGGGCGAGTAGGGGTTGCTCCGATGATCTTCGGCAACCAAGCTCCCGACTCCGGCAACAGCGAACTGCTAGCAGTCGGAGCCAACGAGGAACAGAAGCAGAAATGGATGGAACCGCTGTTGCGTGGCGAGTTGACCAGTTGCTTTTCTCTCACCGAGCCTCACTTCGCCGGGTCAGACCCCACCATGATTGCCACCAACGCCGTGCGTGACGGCGATGAATATATCATCAACGGGCACAAGTGGTTTGCCTCCAATGCCTCAGCTGCTGATTTCATTTTGGCGATGGTCGTTACCAATCCCGACAACCCACGCCACAAAGCTGCCTCCATGATGATCATCCCCAAAGACGCTCCAGGAATGAACATCGTTCGAGACGTTCCTACTATGTCTCACCCTTACCCTGGTCATTACCGCTCTGGCGGCCACGCTGAAATAATTTTTGAGGACTGTCGCATTCCGGTGGAGAACAGGGTGGGTGAAGAAGGCGAGGGCTTCATTCTGGCGCAAAAGCGACTCTCAGGTGGGCGGATACACCACGCCATGCGCTGGGTCGGGCAATGCGAACAGGCCTTTGACATGATGTGCGAACGTGCTGTCTCCCGCTCGTCTCACGGCTCCCTGCTAGCCGAAAAGCAGATGGTGCAAGATTTCATCGCTAAATCATCCGTGGAAATCCGCGCTCTCAAGCTGCTAGCACTTCACACTGCATGGCTATGGGACACCCAAGGCCCGCTGGCCACCCGAGTGGAAATAGCCGAGCTCAAATACTGGGGCACCGCAGTGTTGCATGACGTGATTGACCGTGCCATCCAAGTGCACGGAGCTTTGGGATGGACAGCTGACCTGCCGCTAGCCAGTATGTATGTCAGTGCCCGCACTATGCGCTTAGCCGACGGCGCCGACGAAGTGCACAAATCCTTCGTTGCCCGCAAAAAACTGAAAGACTACTCTCCCGTTGAAGGCTGGCCCTCCAACCACATTCCAACCCTCAAAGACAACCACCGCCAGCAATTCGCCCACCTGCTAGAGCAAGAAGTCCTGAACAACTAGCATCCCTTCAACCCTTTCTCAAAAACTTACCCACCTCCCTCCTATACTTCTCACTATCATGCCAGCCCCGACCATTACCCGCAACTTGGTGATCGCCCTTGTACCACCAGATGAAGCTAGAGACAACCTCAGTCCGAATCTCAACGCCCTTGCGCAAGCTTTGGGGCCTCGCCCAGGCAAACACACGATTTTAGCAGTCACGCCAGATAAATTACAGACCCAAGAACGAGCCAATGACACTGCTTCCAGCATCAAAATCATCTGGCAGCATCACCCAGGCAATCAAGCGCAACGCACTCTTGCGGGCTATCGCCTAGCACTTCAACTCAAAGGTGATTTAATCTTGAGCACTCCTAGCAGTTGGATGCCTTCACAACTGGAGTTGCACCACTTTCTTTACCAATACGAACTAGGAGCCAGAGTTGTAACGGGTGCTCGTCCACTTGTCTCTTGGGATACCTCCTCAAACAACGGCTCCCACCAGTGCTCCAACAACATCAAAGCCCTGTCCGATCGTTTAAATCGCAAATGGGCTCGTCTTGCTTCAAATTCAAAACGAAGAGACCCTGCAACACCAATCCGCTTGTATGACTCAGGAGCCTTGCAAGTTCTCCTCCCCCACCTAAAACCAGATGGCACACCTCCAGAAATGGTATTGCCGCGCCTAGAACGCAAAGCCGGCTTTTCCATCAAAGAGGTTACAATCTCACTTCCGCGCCAAAATTGCTGAAATCCCAATTTCATATTTTTTAACTTGTAAAATAAGTTATAATTTTTGGAACTCAAGCATAATGTCACAAGCCCTAAAAACTAGTACCCCCCCCCGAACTTTCCTCGCAGCTTGGGCATTGCAGAGCAAGAAATCTGCATCCGCAGCTACAAGCCTGCGTGCCCTTCAGAATCACCAACCTCTCTAGCTCCTGAGCCGCCTCCTTCAGGTGGAATCAATTATCGGCAAGCTAGCCACTCTTCTCTTCCTCATGTAGTCAAGTTTTCCGGTGGCCGTTCTTCGGCTGCCATGGTTCTGCGTCTAGCTGAGCGTGGACACCTAAAACCAGAGCGCGGTGATGTGGTGCTCTTCGCCAACACTAGTGCCGAGCATCCTGGCACTTACGATTTTACTGCCAAATGCACCGAGCTGCTGGAGCAGGAATATGCCCTGCCAGTCTTTTGGTATGAGTTTTGCACTGTTGAAGACGCTGTGGGCGGGGTCTATAAGCGCAAGAGAACTTATCGTCTAGTCAAGCCTGTGCCCATTGAAGACGACCCGCATGGCTACCGCTCAAGAGGTGAAGTTTTTGAAGAGATGCTTTCCTTCCAGAGCATGCTCCCAAACCCTCACTCCCGCTCCTGCACAGCAAAGCTGAAGCTTCACCCAGGGCACGCGCTGCTTGCAGAATGGTTTTCCAACTCAGACGGGCCGGCCCATGAAGGGCATCGCAAAGGCAACTCATATCTCAACCTGGAAGCTACTGCCCAGACATACCTTCAAAATGGCGGCACGGCATCAGCCAAGGACTACATCAAATCCAAGCGATACCTGCAGAGCGTGCCGACTGCTCGCCCCAAGCAATTTTGGGGAGATTTCACTGAGGCACCGGTGTCGGACAGCAGACAGACTGCCCCACCGCTGAGAAGACTTGCAAACTCCAACATTGATGCTCGCTTGGCACAGCAGACATCTCTGTTCGGCCCGGCAGCAGTTCAATTCGTAACCCTGCTTGGGCTGCGAGCAGACGAAAGTCGCCGCATCGACAGAGTGCTGATGAGAACGTTCTTCGCCGAAGGGGCCGGCAGCAGCAACTGTCAGGTCAGCAACCAACCCCCCGGCGAGCAGCCCTATTTCCCTCTAGCCGATGACGACTTCACCGCACAAGACGTTGGCAACTTTTGGGCTGTTCAGGATTTCGACCTAGACATCCCAGACTGGGCCGGCAACTGCGTGTATTGCTTCATGAAAGGCACCGAGTCTCTGCGGGATGCAGCTCGCGACTCAAATGCAGACATAACGCCCAACACCCCTTCAGACATCAACTGGTGGAGCCAAATTGAACGCCGCTACCGCCGGGAAGTCCCTGCCCGCAACGGCAACGGCATTTCAAAATTCGGATTCCTAGGCGTATCAGGCCCCAGCTACGCCCAGATCGCCGCCAACAACGCCCCCATCCGTAACCGCTACTCCCAAGGCACCCCCGCCTGCGACTGCACCGATTGACCGACCCCGAAACCCTATGACTTCTCTAATATTCTCACCTTCATCCGATAGAGATGGTTTTACAGAAGCCATCACCAGCAGTACACGCAACACCCCTGAGCCAGTTATTCGAGAATTACTGCAAAACTGCCTTGATGCAGTTTTATATGAAGCAGAAACTCTGCAAGATGAAAACCATCTGGCGGAAATTGTGTTTACCATAAGGGAGGTCCCGCTTGAAAGTATTCCTGGCCAAGAAAAATACCGTGAAGCATTTCAAAGAGCTTGCCAAGCCCGCAGCAAGGGCACACAGGGAAAAGATGAATTGCGAATCATTGATCACATAAACAGGACACTCAACAACACGCACACCAAAGTTCTCTTCTGCAGAGATAACGGTATAGGCCTGTCTGCTGAACGAATGACAAAGCTTTTATGGCCGGGCAATACTACAAAATCCGAAGGGCAGGCTGGCGCGTTCGGGCTAGGGCACCGCTATGCCTTCCAGGCTTCAGACATTCGCTATGTGCTCTATGCTGGGCGCAGCGGGGTTGAAAATTCAGTCAAGGAAATTGCTAGTGGTCACGCAATTCTCGCTGCTCACCCTGGTCCTGATAACAAAACGCGTTCAGCTCATGGGCTTTTTCTAGACGATTTGGATGATGATTGGGACTCCTTACCTGTTTTTGGTAAAAGCACTCCTGCCATCCTTAAACCTGAAATGGATGCTATCTATGAGACAGAATTCAAGACTGGCTCAGCAGTGGCAATTCTTGGATTCAATGATTTCAACGAAGAAGATCCTTCAACTGTTGCCCATGAAATTCTTTCTGCCGCTGCTCGCAGTTTTTTCGCTGCCATCAAGTCAAATAAAATGTCGGTAAAAATCATTGATGAAATTAATGGCACAACTGATATTTTGGACAACAATACGATAGAAGAAAAGCTCAAAATTTTGAGGACAGAAAAGAGAGCAAAAATTGAGGGATTTCTGGCTGGTATTCGTGCCAGTGAGGCTTATCGAACACTGACACATGCTGAAAGCTCAGACAACGTGCTTAGCGTTGCAGGTGCAGATATTTTTGTGCGTTCTTTGGACAAGCAAGACTCTGATACCATTCGCAAAAAATACGAGGTCAATCTTTGTCGAAACGGTATGTGGATTTCCAATAATGTACCCGAGTGCTCTACTTCCGACTTTGGAAGCTGCTTTCCTTTCAATGCTGTCATCAGGTTAGATGATGGCAAACAAAGGTTGCATGAATTGATTCGTAGTGCTGAAGGGCCCGAGCACCGTGAAATAGATTTAAAGCGCCTAGAGCCCCATGAAAGAAAAGAACTGCGTGAGCTGATGAAGAAGATAGCAAATGCCATAAGGGAGCATGTGGGTGAGGATGATGAGGCAACCAGATATGTGCCAGAGGGCTTTGCCACAATTGACAGTTTTGAGGCTAAAAAAGCCGCTCCCAAAAAGCCAATTCGCCCTCCTGGAACTAGCCGAAAAGGTCAGTCGACCAAAGGAAAAAGACAAGGTAAAGGCAGGGGAGGCAAGACCGCAAAAAAACCATCGCCGGGGTCTTCAATAACCGTAAGAACGTCACAGCGTCTTGTCACCGAAGCCAACGACACAGCCCAAAAGCTGCAGAATGCCAAGCTGCAAGTCCTTTTGAAGGCTGATTTGGACAGCGACCACAAACCATCCAAATACTGGGGAGTGCAGGTTTATAGCGAAAGCGGCAGCGACGAGTCGTGTGAGCAACCTGTGCCGTTTGAGTATCTGGTGCTGAAAGAGATTGTTGTTCCAGGCGACCCGGTCGTAACTGCTGCCGGAAGCCAAGAGAATCCATGCAGAGAACTGGTAATTCCATCTCATGGTGACGAACCGCTCAATATGACCATAACTTTTGAGGCAGGGCAACAACTAAGCGAAACAGATGTTCTGAGAGTCAACCTTGTCCGCCGCTCAAAATTACCAGACAATCAAAGTCAGCGCACAATATTACAAGCAGCAAACTGAACTTTGCACTAAACTGCCTTGCATGCGAGAAATGAAGGAACTGCTTAGATGAGTTTTCCACAGTTATTCCAAGACGGTAGCCGGAACGACTGGCAGGATGCTGTCTATGACTGCGATATCACCATAGATAGAGGAGTGGCGTTTATTGAACACAAGCTAAAGAACGCGGCAGGTCTAGAGCAATTGGTTCAGGATGGGAAAGCTAAGTGGTCACTGGAAGTGCGCTGCCCTAGGACATTATTTTCAACAGCACACATGTCCAGAGAACCTACGATTATGCTTCGCTGGGATCCTTCTGATGTGTATGAGGAAATAACAATTTTCCCAGGAATGATTGCTGTACAGGAATTGGAGCTACCCAGACAAGAACTAACCAAAGTCTGGCAAGAAGCAAATACTGTGCTGGTGCCTGCTGGCTGGCAGTTGGTGCGTGGCATAACATATTCCAGCCAAGCAGATTCCAGTTCTCTGCTTACCTTCCAAAAGGATGAAACCTTAGATGAGGGGCAAATGATGATTCAAGAAAATACCAGCAGCGGCTCTTTGAAATTCATTGTCCAACTTGCTCCAGACATCTATGAAAATATCAGCAAAAACCGAACTCTTCAAGTGGCGGCTCTGATTGGTGCCTTGGGACGCCTTCACAACCAGCCGTATGAAGAACCCAACGAAGCATACCTTGGACTCAAGTATATTTTTGAGCAGCACGGCTTTACCCCGTGGGATGAGTCTGATTTTGACCCCGCCTATACAGCCACCCGTTGGGAGCGCTTTACTCCTATTATCTTGGACGACTAGTCATCATGCTGGAACCGATTGAACCTTCCGTTGGAATTGCCTTTACAAATTGGCAACGTGACCTTATTCGCAAGGATGAAGGGTTGCTAGAACGCCAGGAGGCAATGCTTCAAGCACTGGAGCGAGGTCCAGAGCCGTTTTGCAACTACCTGGAAGAACACCTAGCAATTGGCAGCTACCGTAATTCTCCAAAGCTGTCTTTACACCGTGAACTCACGCTCAACGAGGTATCTAACCCGCCAGTCGAACTGGAACGAGAACTCTATGAGCTTTGGGAACATGAGCTTACGCCCAACGAGGCTTGCCTGCCTATCTATTGGTACATCATGCACACGGCTTGGATTCGCTCGCTCTGGTTCGGCAGCGACCTAGTTAAAACTTTTGTTCATACCTCAAGGTCAGCTTCAGACCCTATGGAAAATCAAGTAGATGACCGTGCCAGATCCGTTATGCGACGAGTCGGGGGGTTAGTTGAAGAACGGGGAAAAGTCAGTGTTTTCAGCGACTGCCCAATGGCGAGAGCTTGGTGGCGCAGGCGCATTAGTATTAGCGTTGCTGAATACTCCGAAGGAACTTTAACAGCAGACCAAGCACATATCGCTCTTCATAAAAAGAGTGCGGTCTGGGAACCATTGGTTTTGAATTCCTTGAGGAGAGTTACTGTTGTGAATAATCCTAGAATTCGGGCTGCCATTGTTGCTCATATTGCGTCAGTTGATTCAATTGTTTCCTCGGGAAAAATTTGCACACGTCTGGTTCAAGATGTGGCACGACGCTGCCAGTTTTTCACACCCCAAACCTGGCAGGATGCAATGGAACTTGTGAATTCATCAGCCGCTTCAGTTCAAGCCAAAGCCGGTGAGTCAACAAATGAAGATAATGACTAGATTCCGCACGGTGCATCAGCGATTATAGGCGCAATGCTTCCACCGTCTCTCAAGGCGGTTTTGGGGCTGGCTCACAGCGGCTCCCTTCTGAAACCAATGCGTTCTCTCATCAAAATATTTTTGCGATGCTCCACCGCCAGTAGGAACTCAGCTAGTGGTAAAGTTTTGATATCTCCGCTGTGGTCAACCACCGCATCTGGTGTTACCAAATATGCATTGCCAGTAAATTCTGGATGGTGCTTAAGCAAATACCTCATGCTAGAAAGATCGTGCCTATGGCTGCTGCCCACCTCTATGGCTACAAGTGGGCTACCGGTGCCCTCACCCAAAACGAAATCAATCTCTCGGCCATTCTCCCAGTAGTGAAACAAGCTCGTGCCAAATTGCGGTTGCCGCACCAAATCATTCAGGGCGGCCCCAACCATATTTTTCAAAGCCCAGCCACGTCCCTGAGCTAAAATCGTTTCACGGGTTTGATACGACAAAGCCGCAGCTACGGCATTGTCATAAAAATACCCTTTCTTGGCTTTCCGCGCCTCCCCAGTGTAATTTGGCAGGCGAAACAAAACCATCGCATCTTCCAAATAGCCAAAAATACTCTCCGTTGTGGGCTTGGTTATGTCCAGGTCTTTTGACAAGTTTTCCAAGCTGAGCAAACCACAGGGCTGCTGCGCCAGAAGATAAAGCAATTCGCCAGGTTTCTCCGGATACCGGGAACGAAATATCTGAGGAATGTCTACTCTGGTCACCTTGACTACGGCTTCTCTCAAATTGTTATAGTGCTCACGCACCCATGCTGCCCTTTCCTCAGGGGCATCCAACTGGTAAACACCCTCCGGAAAACCCCCTGAGACTGAAAATTCATCCAGTGCTTCTCTTATATCTCTAGATGACTCCAAGCCTTGTGGAATGGAAGTAAGCATTTCAGCAAGCGTGGTGCCTGAAAACCCGGTTTGCGGCAAAGGTCGCCTAGCAATGTAAGCTTGCTCTGAAAATTGGCAGGGAAACAGGAAGTGATGAAGCCAACGTCCGGCTCCGCTTTCGTGTATGCCTCTGGTCATCTCAATAGCTGAGCTTGAGGTTGCAACTATACGGACTGGATATCTCTCAGGGTCGTCATAGGAAATCTTTAATGCCCTGTCCCAATGCTCGGCATAAGCGATTTCATCTGCCAGCACAAAAGCAGGATTACCCACAGTCGCTCCTGTTAGTTTGATTATCCTTTCCAAAACCGTGTCCAGCCGCTGACCAGACAGGGCTGCTTCATCCATAGAAATATAGACCACCATCTCTGAGGAAACATGAGCATCCCGCACAAGTTTCTGTGCTAGATGTCTCAGCAAGGTGGTCTTGCCCACCCTACGAGGCCCTGATATAACCCTGTGCCGACTATGCTGGGTGATGGGAGCTTGGGCTATCTGTCGCCAGAGAATGTCAGCCAGCTGGCGCTCTAGCAGAATACGTGACGAGCGATGAAACCGCATGCTGCCATCTCGCCAAGGGCTTTGGGCAGCAATAATTGCTTCCATCTCAGAAGATGATATGCTTCTCAAAACACTCCTTCATGGGTTGCCTGTAACCCAATTATACTGATTTCAGAAAGTTTTTCTAAATTATTTTCTATAAATTCTAGTTATACAAATTATATTTTCTATATTTGCTAATTTAAGAAAATAATTGAATTTTGCTTTCTGGGGCAAACAGGTGGCTTACGGTAGCAGGGTGACACCACCAAGTGGTCTTGCCAGGCAGCCAACTGCTAAATTTTATGCATCAGCCTTCATAACACCAGCCAGCAGACCGTCGCGCCAAGTAAGCCCAGACGACAGAAAAGTGCCAAAACCAAACAAAACCTTAGGGATGTCCGGCAGCACCTCAAAAAAAGCGGTGCCAGACTCTGGGACTACACAACCCTTTGCCTGAGAATTCTGTGCATTTTCTACCTGCTGGCAATGGTGGCAGCGTCCGTAAGCCTGTTCCTGAGCGACTCGCCCGAGGACGGCTTCTTCCTACTGCTATTCATCTATGGTATCTATCGGCTGCTGTTTCGGAACATGGTCAAAAACTTGATCCGAAGGTTTTTTGAATAGCTACAGGGCATAGCCTCATTTGGCTAAAGTAGGTAGCATATCTCCGCCACCAAATGAAAACACAACCCATGCGCAAGCCACGCAAGCATCAGAGGAGCTTGCCCGCTACCCCACCCAAACCAACCCACTAACCCACTAATGCCTGACATCCGCTGGTGGCGCAAAAAAATCCTCTTGGCTTGCACAGGGCTAGCAGGGCTGGTAGCTCTGGCTGGTCTGTATTCGCTATACAAGGTCATCGGCCGGGCACTGGATGACGGCCAGCGCGACTGGTGGTTCATCGGCTCCATGCTCCCCCGAAGCGACGACCGAAACATGCCGCCCATCCGCGACATCCTAGCGGAGTTCAACCAGCCCACCCGAGAAGGTGGAGACCCATTGTGGAATCTCATTTTTGATGGGGTTTTGTTCACCCTCCGGGAAGCTCTGGTGGGTTTCGTGCTAGGCGTCGTCACCGGCATGGTCATCGCCATTTTGCTGATGCGCTTCCTCACCTTGGAAAAAGGCGCGATGCCCTACATTATTGCATCACAAACCGTTCCGCTTATCGCCATCGCCCCCATCATCGTGATTTGGGGAAGAAAGAACTTCGACTTCCTGCCTTGGGAGTGGCAAGACTGGATGTCGGTATCGCTGATTGCCGTTTATCTGACATTCTTCCCTATAACAGTGAACGGCTTACGCGGACTTCAGTCGCCCAACCCCGATTCCAAGGAGCTTATGGACTCCTACGCGGCAGGATGGTGGCAGACACTCTGGAAACTACGCCTGCCAGCCTCGCTTCCCTTCCTGTTTCCCGCCCTCAAAATTGCAGCTCTAGCCAGCATCATCGGAGCTATTGTGGGTGAAATCTCCTCAGGCCAATCAGATGGGCTGGGATTTTTGATCCTAGATTTTTTCACTAAATATTCAACCGCCCCCGAACGGCTTTACGCAGCTATCATCGGAGCCGCCCTGCTGGGGCTTTTTGCGGCAGCAGTTATCTCTTTAGCAGAATTCATCTTGAATGTGCATCGCCGCCAAGTTGCCAACGCTCAGACCTAGAAGGGGCAGACACTAAAGTGCAATCAAATGACCGCCGAACGAGCCACCGATAATCCCCAAGTCAGCGAGGAAGGGCTGCAAGATAGCATGGACACGCTACAAGACAGTATGGAATCCCGACAACACCTACTAGGCAGCGTGGCCGCACAGGGAGTCTCCAAGGTCTTCCTCCCTAACAGCACATCCAAGGTAACAGCCTTGGAAGACATCAACTTGCACATATCCCCCGGCTCATTTACCACACTCATTGGGCCATCGGGCTGTGGCAAGAGCACCTTGTTGCGCTTGGTAGCTGGTCTGATTCACCCGACGCAGGGAGTAGTCCAAGTTAATGGCAAACCAGCAGACCAAGCTCGCAAAGACCGCGACTACGGCATGGCATTCCAAACAGCCAGTTTGTTTGACTGGCGCACCGTCCGCAAAAACATTGAACTGCCTCTTGAGTTGATGGGGTGGAGGCGTGGAGCCAGACAACAACGCGCTGCTGAAATGTTGGAGTTGGTACAGTTGCCTGAGTTTGCCGACAGCTACCCAAGCGAGCTTTCAGGAGGAATGCAGCAAAGAGTTGCCATCGCGAGGGCACTGGCTTTCAAACCCACGCTCTTATTGATGGATGAGCCGTTCGGGGCATTAGATGAAATGACACGAGAACACATGCAAGCCGAACTTCTGCACATCTGGGAAGAAACCAACACCACCATAATCTTTATCACCCATTCCATTCCGGAAGCGGTGTTTTTGTCCACAAATGTCTGTGTGATGACACCCCGCCCAGGGCGCATTTCAACACAAATTGAGATTGACTTAGGCAAGAGAACTGACGACACCCGCGAACGTGAAGACTTTTTTGCTTCCATAGTAAAAGTCCGTGAAGCTCTGCGCTCCCAGGAATCGACGTAGAGCCATGACAAGCCCAGACATGAACCCCGCAGACGTAAGCATCATGCAAACGCCGGGGCAGCAGTCCCCCAACGGCTTTAAATCTGCCGCCGCCAAAGCTGTCTCAAAAGCAGCATCCCCCTGGCTTTTGCCGCTCATCTTCGGAGTAGGAGGCTTGCTTATCTGGGAATTCGGACTTTGGGCCACCAACCCGGAAAGGTTTTTGCTGCCCCGGCCATCCGAAATTATAAGTGTGCTTTCAGAGGACGACAGAGGCGTTGACAACACTATTTTTGAATCCATCTTTGAAGCCTCCCGCACGACCGGATTCATCATTTTATCTTCTCTTGTGGTAGGTGTGATTCTTGGTGTAGCGGCTGCGCTGATAACCACCCGCTTCCGTGCCACCAATGAAGTAATCACCCCGCTGGCGGTGGCCATGAATGCCACGCCCATCGTGGCACTGGCACCCATATTCAACAACTGGCTGGGTCTGACTTCGCCTCGCTCAAATCAAGCCGTGGTGGTGCTGATAGTCTTCTTCCCAGTCTTCATCAACACAGCCCGTGGCTTGAACACCGTTGACCCTAACCAGATTGAGCTCATGCAATCGCTGGCGTCCAAACCCTGGACGATCATTCGCCGAGTCCGTATTCCCTCGGCCTTGCCCTTCTTCTTTACTGCGCTGAAGTTGGTGTCCTCGCTGTGCGTGGTGGCGGCAATCGTGGCGGAATACTTCGGAGGAAGCCAAAGCTCCCTGGGCAGCAAGATCATCACCTATGCCGGCTTCACCCAATACGACGCGGCTTGGGCTGCTGTGCTGGCTGGCAGCATCATTGGCATTGTTCTATATGCCTTGGCTTCAGTGGCTGAGCGGCTGGCTATGCCTTGGGCTCATCGCTCTTGGAATTCCCCATGAGTTCCGTTAGCTCTAGTGGCCGCCAAACCTGCGGGGCGCTAGCCCTGTGGAATATCAGTTCTGAGCACCGTTAGCCCTGCGCCTGCTGAAGCTCCTCAAATTCAGCTTCAGTAAGGTAATCGCCCGACCCGAAGACATGCCCGTCATAGGGCACTACCCACGAATCCTTCGGCTCTTCATTGCCTGATACCGGGTTGCTGAATCTATACAGCGCCCAGCCGCCGCCTTCGTTGGCCGCGTCAAGAATTCCCTGGATAATCAGCGTGCCGTCGCTATCTTCAAGGTCGCTCAGGTCTTGCCCAACAAGGCTAGGGTTAGCAGCATGAGCCAGCACCACGCCAGCAGGGTTGATTACATAGACATAAATCTCCCCTTCAATGAAAGGCCCATCGGCTTCTGAAATTTCATCAAAGGCAGCTTCGCCAATCTGGTTGTAGCGGTAGATGGCTGCTGCCACTTGCTGCTGCGCTTTGTTGGCATCGGTTCCCCGCAACACCAATTCGGTGCCAGCAAAGCTGCTGTCGTCATCGTTGCCACAGGCAGCAGCCAGCAGACACAAGGCAATCACCGAGGTCAGTGCGAGCCACATAAGTCTCTTAGTTTGCATTTTTCTCCAATCTCTCGTTTTGGAATTCTTTTAGCCCAGACAAGGCTCCTATAAGAATTTTAGCTCAATGTTAAGTGATTCCGTCTAAGTTAGCCAATACCGACCTGCGCACCAGCGGGCAAGACTAGTGCAGCGAGAGGCCACGATGAGAGGCCACGATTTTCCCCTGCGCAAAGCCGCAGAAAGTGCTATAGTTTGTTTAAGCAATCTTTATCCCCCATTTACTCCCCATTAACTATAAGGATAAAAACATGAAAACCCGACCCTTCAAAATCATTCTGGCCGCCATCTTGGCACTTGGCCTCATTGCCGCCGGCTGCGGAGACGACGATGACGACACGAGCACCACCACAACGGCTGCATCACCCGTCACGCCTGAAACACCCACTACCACAGAACCACCCGATACACCTACCACAGAACCACCCGCCACCACAGAAGCTGCTCCGATGGAGACCGTGGAAGTCAAGCTTCAGCTGCAGTGGTTCACCCAAGCCCAGTTCGCCGGTTACTACGCAGCCGTTGACCAAGGCTTCTATGAAGACCTAGGTCTGGACGTTGAAATTCTCCAGGGAGCAGTTGAAATTGTTCCCATCAACGTGCTTGACGTTGGCGGAGCTGACTTCGCGATCTCATGGGTGCCAAGGGGTCTTGTCCCCCGTGAGGAAGGCGTAAATGTCACCAACATCGCCCAAGTCTTCCAGCGCAGCGGCACCTTGCAGGTCTCGTTCGCCGACTCAGGCATTGAAGAAGTGGCCGACCTTGAAGGCAAAAAAGTTGGCAACTGGGGCTTCGGCAACGAATTTGAGTTGTTTGCTGGCTTGCGTCGCAACGGGCTTGACCCTGAGGACGATGTTGAACTCGTTCAGCAAGCCTTCGACATGAGTGCTCTGCTCAATGGCGACATTGACGCAGCCCAAGCCATGATCTACAACGAGTATGCCCAAGTTCTGGAAACTGTCAATCCCGATACCGGTGAGCTATATCAGCCATCCGACTTGAACATTATCAACTGGAACGACACGGGCACAGCCATGCTCCAAGACGCAATCTGGGCTGACACCGAGAGGCTGAATAATGATCCTGAATATCGCGACACCGCGGTGAAATTCGTGCAAGGCTCACTGATGGGGTGGATTTGGTGTAGAGACAACGCTGATGCATGCGTGGAAATCGTGCTGGACAACGCTCCTGCGCTCGGCCGTTCGCACCAGACATGGCAGCTCAATGAGATCAACGGTCTCATCTGGCCATCGCCTGATGGGATTGGTGTAATTGACCAAGCTCTCTGGGACCAGACCATTGACGTGGCCACTGCCGAAGGCATCCTGAAAGCCCCGCCCACCGACGACGCTTTCACCAACGACATCGTGAATGAAGCCTTGGACAACCTGCGGGCCGATGGAGTTGATGTGGTCGGTGCAGGCTGGCAGCGCAAAACCGTTACTCTCAACGAGGGCGGCAACTAAGCCACCGCTTTCCGCTTTCCATCTGTCATATTCCCACCTGTTTGCTGAGGCCGGCCTAGCAGTTTGGCTGGCTGGTCTCAGCGACTGAACCGACTGAATCGCAGCGGCGGGTGGCGCAACGCTGCTTTGAAATGATTGATTGCCTAGGGCCGCAGTGTCTGCTCTAGATTAAATCCCTGAGAATTGCCCGTCTCCCGTCACGGTGCAACGGCGCATGCAGCGATACTGCGGGTAGTGGCTGGACAGACCTCTGTGGTTGGTGCGTCGTTCGTCCCAGATTCCCAGGTCGCCCTGCTTCCAGCACCAATTGAAATGGAAGTTCGGGTCGTTGATATAGTTTCTGAGCCAGTTAATGAGCCAGTCCGATTCGTCTTGGTTCATGCCCTCAATGTGTTTCATGAAGCCGCCCGCCAGCAACAAAACTTTACGACCCGTTTCAGGGTGGGTGCGCACCAGCGGATGCCTTATTCCTGGGTAGTTGTCTCGCAAAAACGCAGCCGCGGCGGGCCCGGCGTTTCTTGCCACAGGGTCTAAAATGTTGGAGCCAATTTGATGGACGACGGTCAGGCTTTCGCAAAATTTCTGCATCACCGGAGAAAGCCTGTCATAGGCCATATAGAGGTCGGCCCACATGGTGTTGCCACCCGTGGCTGGCACATCTATGGCCGAAAGGATGCCGAATTTTGGCTGGTCTGGCACCCAAGTGAGATCGGTGTGCCAAACATCTGCATCGGGTGGGCTGTCGGCCGTGTCGATGAACTCCGTCCAGATATCGCCCTCAGGATTGGCGTGCCTTGTAAGCGGATACACATAGGGCGTGCCAAAGCAGCGGGCGAAAGCTTCCTGTTGCTCTTCAGTGGCGTGCACACCTTCAAAAATCAGCACACCGTGCTGCAGAATCAACCTGTTGAGTTGCTCGGTTGCTTCGGGAGTAAAATCGTCAAAATCCACGCCTTCTACAACGGCTCCGATATTGGCGCCTAAGCGGGTGGCGGTGATGGAAGGTGTTGCTGTTAGGGTCATAATTCTGCTCTTTTTTTTGAGACTCGGTTTGACACATAGCTTAGTTGCGACTGGACTAGTCTAAGCTGTTTCAATGTCTTATCAGAATTCATACAGCACCGAAGAAAGAATAACCAAGTTCCTCCGCAGCCACCCCGATACTCCTGTGCAGGTGGTGGTCGGTTATGCCAGTGTCTGGGGGCTTGCTTGGCTGCATCGCCAAACCAAGGGAAGAAGGGTCCATCTGCTCATAGGCGATATGCGAAAGCACCACTTTGCTAGGGCGTCGGACATTGATAAGCAGCAGGCTCTGGAATTCCTGGCCCGTCCAGATGTGGAAATTAGCAACTGGTATAAAAAGAAGCCCCCACCATCCGAAGCCCACATCAAAGCTTGGATGATTGAATCTCCCGGCAAAGTTGCTGTCTTGACAGGTTCCGCCAATCTCACCAAGCAGGGAATCCAGCACAACCGGGAGTTGATGGTTGAGCCGTCAGGCAAAGACCTCAACTATGCTGTCAGCCAAATCAACCAGCTTTTTGATGATGCTTGGGATTATAAAGCCAAGCTAAGGCAGAACATAGCCGACGAAATAAGCGTCTCAGCAATGACAGCGGGTAGGCAACAATACCGGCCTCCAGCCGCTAGAAATTCGCGCCACCACCGCTATCGTCAAAGAGCACCGGCCAAGGGACGTTACAGATCGCCAGCAAGCAAAAAATCAGACGGATGTATGCTCAGCCTTTTAGCCGTCACAATGTCAATAGCCTTAGTGGTAGCTATAACTGCTATTCTGATCAGAACCACGTTTCGGAAAGCTTCACTAATGCCATAAGGAGGGAGTAAAGTAGTCCCGCCCAGACTAGTTGCTGCGCTGACCAGCAAAATGTGCTAAAATCTGCTTTCTATGAGCAATCAAAATTCATTTAGCACAGAAGAACGAATCCTGAAATTCCTCCGAGACTATCCTTACGACCCAATCAAGATTGTCGTTGGATTTGCTAGCACTTGGGGACTAGCTTGGCTACACCGCAATGCTAACGCAAGAAAAATTGATCTAATTATCGGCAACCCTAAAGAAAATTATTTCGATAAAGCATCTGAAGAAGATCGGAACCAAGCTCTGTGGCTTCTCAAACGAGGGAAAATCGAACTTTTTGAATGGAAAGAAAAATCCCCTGAACCTTCAACAGTCAACACCAAAGCATGGATGATTGAAAGACAAAATAGAACCGCGGTTTTAGTGGGCTCAGCTAATCTGACCCTGAAAGGATTTCAGAAGAACCAAGAGTTGATGGTCGAGCCCTCACTTCAAGATGGCGACTTTGCCATTGAAAAAATAAACAAGCTTTTTGAAGATTGCGTAGATTGCAAAGACGAAATCATCCAATACGTATTGAATAGCAACAATTCTGAGGAGAAAGGCAGTAAGTCTAATCAGACTACTCCGCAGGCAAGCAGCGCAGCAAATTCAAATAGGCAATTGCAGCCTTCCCAACGCTACAGGTTTCGCTATAGGGTCCCACCTACCCAAAGCAGGCCTAGTAATATAAATTCAAGTTCGTCCCAAACCAGAATTTGATTTAGCACCATCACCCCACCCCCACCATAGCGAAAGCCAGAACCATGCACCTAGAGCTAACCGACCAGCAAAAAGACCTCCAAGAAGAGCTTCGGGATTACTTCTCCAACCTCATGACCACCGAAGTGCGTGAAGCCATCCGCCACGATGAAATCGGCCCCAACGAGGAGTATAAGAAGCTGATTCGCCGCATCGGCAGCGACGGCTGGCTAGGGGTGGGCTGGCCCAAGGAATACGGTGGCAAGGACTTCACCCCCATAGAGCAATACATTTTCTTCAATGAAGCGATGGCAGCCAACTGCCCCATCCCCTTCCTCACCACCAACACAGTCGGCCCCACCATCCGCGAATTCGGCTCGCAAGAACAAAAAGACTATTTTCTGCCCAAAGTCTTGGCTGGCGAAGTCCACTTTTCTATCGGCTATTCCGAACCCACCGCCGGCACCGATCTTGCCTCCCTCAAAACCAAAGCCGTCAAAGACGGCGACGAGTGGGTCATCAACGGGCAGAAGCTGTTCACCAGCCTGGCTTGGGATGCCGACTACATCTGGCTAGCCGCCCGCACCGACCCGGACGGCCCCGCCCACAAGAGTATCACCATGTTCCTCGTGCCCACCGACGACCCTGGATTTTCCATCCAACCCTTCGTTACATTTGGCACCTCCCACACCACGGCAACTTTCTACGATGACGTGCGGGTGCCTGAATCCAGCATCGTGGGCGGCGTAAACCAAGGCTGGCGCCTGATCACCAACCAGCTCAACCACGAGCGCATCTCCCTCTGCGCTTCGGGGGGCATCAAGAAGGTGGTTGACACGGCAGTTGACTGGGCCAAGAACACCAAGCTTTCAGACGGGCGCCGAGTCATAGACCAAGAATGGGTTCAAATCAAACTGGCGGAATGCTTTGCACGTGTGGAATTTCTAGACCTCTACAACTGGAAAGTTGCCTTTGACAGCGCGGCCGACCGCATGAACCCGGCCGATGCCTCAGCCATCAAAGTCTGGGGGTCGGAGTCCATGCACTACATCTTCAACCATCTGATGGAAGTTGTCGGGGCAGCCGGACACCTGAAAGAAGGCTCACCCGGAGCTGAACTGGCCTATCAGCTTGAGCAGCGATATCGCAGCAGTTGGGTGCTGACTTTCGGCGGGGGCACCAACGAAATCCAGCGTGATATCATTGGCATGGCCGGGCTGGGACTGCCCCGTGAAAAGCGCCGTCGCGAGAAGTAGCCATCTGCAACAGTTCCACCAGTTCAACAAAGCTTCCAATTCAACTCCATCAACCGCAAAGGAACACCCCAAAATGGACTTCAGTCTCGATGAAAACCAGCAAGCCGCAGCCGACCTCACCGACCAAATCCTGAGCACCCGCATTGCCTCAGAAGATCTGCGCGAACGTGAGGATGCAGGTAGCTGGTATGACGCCGACACGTATGCCGAAATTGCCAAGGCCGGTCTGGTTGGCATAGCTTTGGGGGAAGATGTGGGCGGGGGCGGTTTGGGCGTGCAAGAACTGGCACAGGTGCTTGAGTTCATGGGACGACATGTGGCCCCGCTTCCGCTTTGGAGTTGCGGGTTGGCGGCGTTGGCTATTGACCGCTTCGGCTCCGATGAGCAACGCCGGCGTGAGCTTCCCAGCGTGGCCGACGGCTCGCAGATATTGACAATCGGCTCTCAAGAATGGCACAATGACAACTATCTAGCCCCGGAAACCGTGGCAACTCCTACTGGCGGTAGCAGCAACGCTGGCAACTGGCAACTCACCGGCACCAAAATAGTGGTGGAGTATGCCGAAGAAGCCAGCAAAATCCTGGTAACCGCCAGTGCTCAGGATGGCGTTGGTCTGTTTCTGGCCGACCTCAGCAACCCTGGCACAAGCCTCAATCCGGGTGCCAGCATCAGCATGCAGCCCATTCATGAGGTGAACTTCACCAATGTTTTAGCCGAGCTTGTGGGCACCGTCCAACCTGCCAATAACTCCAGCTCGGTGGTCTGGTTGCATCGCCATGCCATTGGCCTGCTGTGTGCCATCCAAGCCGGTGTGGTCGACCAAGCTCTCAAGATGACGGCGGAATACACCAGCACCAGAGAACAATTCGGGCGCCCCATCGCAACCTTCCAGGCTGTCACCCAGCGCCTGGCCGACCAATTCATGCACGTCAACGGCGTCCGCCTCACCACCGCCAACGCCCTCTACCAGCTAGCTCAAGCCGACACTGCCGGCCACACCGATGACGACAACGGCACAAGCCTGGACGCTGCCCTGCACACCGCCAAGTGGTATGCTTCGCACTGTGCGCATGAAATAGCCCACGCTACCCAGCACGTGCATGGCGGCATGGGAGTTGACCGGGATTATCCGCTCCATCGCTACACGCTTTGGAACAAGCACATAGAAACTTCATTAGGTGCCGGCACCCAGCAACTGCGCCATCTGGGTGCGCTCTTAGCTGCCAGTTAGCCTGGCTGGTCTCCGCTAGACGGGCATCGCCAAGGCAGGCGCGGCCCAGCATCTAGCTAGGCCGGCACCATCAGGCGGACCAGTTAGGCAGGCATGGTCATGCCGCCGTCTATACACAGCACCTGACCGCTCACCATCGCCGAGTCATCGCTGGCGAAAAAGACGGCAGCCCCGCACATATCCTCCGGCTGGATTTCACGTTTGATTGACTGCATCATCCCTAAGATGGCCTGCGCCTCGGACGGCACAACCGTCTTGGTGGCTTCAGTAAATGTCAGACCAGGGGCAATACCGTTGACCGTGATGTTGTAGGCCCCGAGCTGTCCCGCCAAATATTTCGTCATCCCGATGACGGTCCACTTGCTCAGTTGGTAGGCGCTGTTGCTGACGCCGGGAAACTCTGCGCTCTGGGGCGTCATGGACTGATACAGATAGGCGGCGATAGATGCCTGATTGATGATCCTGCCGCTGTTCTGGGCGGCCATGTGGGGGGCCGCCGCCGAAGCCATGATCCACTGGCCGTGGACATTCACGTCAAACACGGTCTTAAGATAATCCAAGCTCTGGTTTGAAATATCCAAGTCCATGTAGATAGCAGCATTGTTCAGCAAAATGTCTATCCGGCCATAGCGATCCATGGCGGCATCCACGCAAGCCTGTGCAGAGGCAGGGTCGGCGATGTCAGTCTGGACAAACATGGCGTCGCCTCGGTTCTGGACGCTGTTGAAGCCAATCTCCCCACGCTCTTCGTGGAGTTCAGCCATGACGACTTTTGCCCCTTCATCCAGAAAACGCTCGGTGTAAGCCAAGCCGATACCCTGGCCCGCACCAGTAACGATTGCTACTTTGTCTTGAAGTCTCATTTGATTTCCTTTCTTGGAAGCTGAATTGGGTGGCTAATTCATTGATTGGCTAATTCAAATATGGTAGCGGATCCACGGGCGTGCCGTTTCGGCGAATTTCAAAGTGCAGGTGCGGGCCGGTTGACAGACCTGTGGAACCCATCGCGCCCAGCGTGCGCCCCGCTTCAATGGTGTCGCCCACGCTGACGTTGTAGGCCGACAGGTGAGCGTATAAAGTGGTGAAGCCATCGCCGTGATCCAAAATGACCGTATGGCCGTAGCCGCCGTAATACTCCGCCAGAATCACCACGCCATTGCGCGATGCGATGATGGGGTCGCCCGTGTTGCCGTTGTAGTCAACGCCTGCGTGCAGTCGGTAATAGCCCAAAATGGGATGCAGACGGTTGCCGAAGCCGGAGGTAATCTCGCCCAAGGCGGGGCGGACGAAACCGCTGCTGCCAGTTTGGGCCAAGGCTGCCAGCTTGCGGCGAATCTCCTCTTCGGCCCGCCTTTGCTGGATGAACTGGGTGAGCTGGCGGTCTTCGGCTTCTAGTCGCGCCAGGGAATCCTGCCACTGCTGGCGCAAGTCGTTGTATTGCTCCTCCAACTCCTCCCATTCGGCTTGCTTTTGCTCCAACTCAGGCAGACCTGCCTCAAGCTCGGCTTGCAAGCGGGTGATTTCGGCTTGCAGAGCCTCCACCTGCTCCGACGCCAGCCGCAGTTCGTCTTCCACAACGCGGGCTTGGGCTATGGCATCGGCCGTGTCTCCGAAGAGCGTCTCGGTCAGAGCCAGCAGGGCCAGGCCATCGCTCAGGTCTTCGTTGGAAAACAAAATGACCACAGGGTCAACGCCTTCTTGCATGTAACGCTGCACGGCCAACTCGGCGGCAGTGGCGTTGATTTCAGCTAGCTGCTGGTTGAAGTCCGCTATTTTCTGCTCCAGCTGGGCTAGCTGGAAAGCCGTGGCGTCTAAGGCTTGCCTCAGGGTGTTGATCTGAGCCTGCTGTTCCTCCAGCGCGGCGGTGGCTTCCTCTCGCCCCTTGACAATGGCATACTCCTGGGCGCTTAGATAGGCAATGCCGTCCGTGGCTCGCTGGCGCTCCTCCTCAATTTCCTCCTGTCGCTCTTGTGCCTCTCGGATGGTGTCTTGCGCCGTTGCGGTTGGCAAACTCAAACTGAACCCCAGCAAGCCAATGATCCCGATGAAAATGAGAGATGCACGGCTTGGCGAGAGTAACATACGGCAGAAGGATGTACGGCCAAGCGACAACTTACCTACTGGTTTTTGCGGCATTGCTCATATTTTAACAGGGTAGATAACAGGATTAGGCATCTAAGCTAGTGAAAATTGCCATTTGGCTCTGGCTGCGCACGGCACTACTTTTGCCCGCTAGTGCCGAAGAAAGGAGGCAAATAATGACAGCAGACAGGCTTCTTATGGAAGCATCCCTATATACGATCGCTGATATAGCGCGAATTCTTGATCAAAAATATCAAAAAATTCATCGCTGGACGAAGCCTTTGCATCTGCAAAGCACCGCTAGGCGCCAACTGCCTCCCATCATTACTACTAGACCTGCAGCCAAGCCTGGTCGGCCTTCGGTGCCGTTCGTGGGCTTGGTAGAAGCTCAGGTAATGGTTCTTCTGCGGCAGTGCGGGGTTGCCATGCAACGCATTCGCCCAGCACTCGCGAGGCTTGAAGAAGAAAATGGGCTGAAGCATGCCTTGGCTTCCAAAAAGCTCTGCACCGACGGGGTTGAAGTTCTCTATGAACTGGGAGTGAATGGCACCAAACTCATAGTCATCAAGAATGCCAAGAAGGTGTTTTCTGAGATTGTTGAAGATTTTTTGAAGAAAATTGAATACTCCGAAGATGGCTACGCCAGTCGTATTCAACTTGTCAAATATAAGAAAGCTAAAGTTGTGGTTGACCCGACGATGTCGTTCGGTCAGCCCATTTTTGCTACCAGTGGCGTGCGAGTTCAAGATGTCGTAGAACGCCTCAGAACAGGGGAGCCTAAGGAGGAGGTGGCTGAAGATTTTCACACTCCCCGCTCGCATATTGAGGAGGCGTGGGAACTTGCTAATGCCAAAGCTGCCTGAAGCCTCTTTGGACAACACAAAATCCGCCACTGCCAGCGTTTTGCAGTACCCCTGTTTTAGACTGGCCTATATGACTGCATAAATCAGCGGAAAGCGCAAGACGCAATGGAAAGGATGCCCGTGATTAAACTGCCAGAACCTTTCAGACGCCATCTGGACAACCCCATCTACACCGTCGCCGATGTGGCGCGCATCATTGACGAGCCTTACCACATTGTCTATCACTGGGCCAAAGAGCGCCAGGAAAAGCCTCCCCTCGTCTCAAGATGCTACGTATTTCCCGATGCGGAATTTTACATCGCTTTTGTGGGCTTGGCTGAGGCTTACGCCGTGTCCATCTTGCGCAAATACGGGCTCTCTACCAGGCAAATCCGCGCCGTGGTGAAAAAACTCAACTCAGAATTCAAAATAGAGCATCCTCTGGCTTCAGAGCGATTCCGCACAGACGGAGCCGAGGTGCTATACAACCTGGGCATAGACGACCCAGAGTTGATTGCCGTCAAAAACAACAAAAGAGTCTTCAGAGGGATTTTAGAAGACTTTTTGAGCGACGTCACTTACGCCGATGACGGCTATGCCTACAGTTTCCGCTTGCTCAAATACAAGATTGCCACCGTCGTAATTGATCCGGGCATTTCGTCTGGGGAACCAATTTACGAAGCAAGCTGCGTGCGACTCATAGACACCTTGGAACGTCTCAGAGCAGGTGAGACGTTGGCTGGGGTTGCAGCAGACTTTAAGACGCCTCCACATGAGATCGAGGAGGCGTGGAAGTTTGACCGAGCCAAAGCTGCCTAAAATTTTTCTCGACAGATGCCTAGGAGACGTAGAACTACCAAACGCTTTGCGAAAAGCAGGCATTGACCTGATCAGCCACGACGAATACTACGGCAAAATCACTGGGCAAAGAATTCCAGACACTGAGTGGCTCGCCCTCGTCGGCGACAACAGTTGGGCAGCCTTCACCAAAGACAGAAGCATCCGCAAGACACCATAAAATCCCCCCCCCCATACCAGCGTTTTGCAGTACCCCTGTTTTAGACTGGCCTATATGACTGCATAAATCAGCGGAAAGGATGCTAATGATTAAGCTGCCGGAATCTTTTGCACTGCATTTGGACAACCCCATCTACACCGTTGCCGATGTGGCCCGCATCATTGACGAGCCCTACCACATCGTCTATCACTGGGCCAAGGAGTCGCAGGAAAAGCCGCCCCTTGTCTCACGATGCTACAGCTTTCCCGAAGAGGAACTATACATCGCCTTCGTGGGCTTGGCAGAAGCTTACACTGTGTCTATCTTGCGCAAATACGGGCTCTCAACTAGGCAAATCCGCACTGTGGTGAAAAAGCTCAGTTCAGAATTCAAAATAGAGCATCCGCTGGCTTCAAACCGCTTCCGTATACACGGAGCCGAAGTGCTGGACAACCTGGGCATAGACAACCCAGAGCTGGTCACCGTCAAAAACAACAAAAAAGTCTTCAGAGGGATTATGGAAGACTTTCTTAGCGGAGTTACCTACGCCGATGACGGCTACCCAAGAAGGTTCTATCTGATCCAATACAGAATTGCCACCGTCATGGTAGATCCAGGCTTTTCGTCTGGTGAGCCAGTTTACTATGCAAGCTGCGTGCGACTCATAGACACCTTGGAACGTCTCAGAGCAGGTGAGACGTTGGCTGGGGTTGCAGCAGACTTCAGTACGCCTCCACATGAGATCGAGGAGGCGTGGAAGTTTGACCGAGCCAAAGCTGCCTAAAATTTTTCTCGACAGATGCCTAGGAAATTTCCAACTGCCAACCGCCTTGCGAAAAGCAGGCATTGACCTGAGCAGCCACGACGAATACTACGGCAAAATCACTGGGCAGAACATTGCAGACACTGAGTGGCTGGCTCTTGCCGGCAACAACGGCTGGGCAGCCTTCACCAAAGACAGAAAGATTCTCAAAAACAAAAAAGAAAAACTGGCACTCTTTAACCACAAAGTTCAATGCTTCTGTCTGTCTGGGGGTGCTAATCTTCCAGCATCTGAGATGGCAAGACGATTCCTCGCCAATTTAGACAACATAGCCCAAGCCTGCCAGCAACCC
>JAPYNY010000017.1 GCA_028283145.1 Candidatus Hopanoidivorans cymbastelae | reverse complement strand
CCCCACGCCATCGCCGTCGCCCACACCATCACCGCAGCCAAGTCCGCCAGCGAGCAATCCGCAGCCCTATATTCCACCTGAAAGATTGCAGCCCGACACTTACGACTTGACTGGCAGCTTGGACTCCCTGATGTATCAAGACGGCGTGCTGTATGCCACAGGCACGGCCATTGCCATACCCAGCGATAACTTGTCGATTGAATTTTTGATTGACGAGACCACTGTCAAGCGTGGCAACCTCAACCGCCAAATGACGATTCAAACCAGTGCCACCAGGTCTGCCACGGGAGCTTTTGGCTTCAGCAATGCCTTGAATGTGCCGATGGGTTCGCATTCGGTGTGTCTGTTTGTGGATGACGGCGAAAACCGCCTGTTGGCAGACTGCCGACTGATCGGGGCTTTGCCGCAAAAACCCAGCGCTGCTTTTGAGGCGCTGACCGCTTCGGCTGATGGAACTGCTACCTTGACGGGCTGGGCCTACGACATTGACAATATCTTTGAACCTGTGGAGATCAGGGTGCTGACGCGCAAGCTCCCCAGCAACACTTCCAGCTATCTGCCCAACACCCTGGCAAATCTGGAGCGCGCCGAATTCAAGAATTCCGTCAATGAACTGGCTGCTGAGAGAGCCTGGGAGGTGAAAGTCTCAGGCTTGACCGCTGGAAACCACGAATTCTGTGCCTGGGCCAGCGACACCAACTACGCCACAACCAGGTCGACTTTCCTGGGCTGCAAGACTGTCAGGGTTGGCTAGGCTGCCGTCTGGCTCGCCTGGCTGGGCTCGCGACTAACTGCTGAGAGGCACTGGTGCGCAGAGCCCGTCCAAGTCGGCCACTTCAATCCGGTCGCGGTTCTCCCAGATAATTTCGTTGGCCGGGTCTGGGTTGATTTTGTATTCTCTGAAGCTCATCTCGGTGGCGTCAAAAGCCAGCAATCTGCCCGCCAGCGAATCTCCGTAGCCCAGCAGATACTTCAAGGCCTCTATCGCTTGAAGCGTGCCCACTACGCCAGGCAATGCTCCCAGCACGCCAGCTTCGGCACAACTAGGGGCCAACTCAGCCGGCGGGGCCTCAGGCACCATATCTCGATAGGTGGGGCCCGACTTGGGGTCAAACACGGTAACCATGCCCTCAAACCTGAAAATCGAGCCATGCACCACCGGAATCCCCAGCTTCACCGAAGCATCATTCAACAGATAGCGCACCGGGAAGTTGTCGGCCCCGTCCACGATGAGGTCGTAGTCGGCTATAACATTCAGCACGTTGCTGGCGTCTAGGCGCATGTCGTGCAGCACCACATTGACGTCAGGGTTCAGGGCCACTAAGGTCTTTTTGGCGGAATCCACTTTGCGCTCCCCCACGCGGTCAAGATTGTGCAGGATTTGACGTTGCAGATTGGATTCGTCCACCACATCCATGTCTACGATGCCTAAGGTGCCAACTCCGGCGGCTGCCAGATACAAGGCAGCTGGCGACCCTAGACCGCCCGCGCCTAGGCACAGCACTTTGGATTCCAGCAGCTTCTGTTGGCCTTCCTCCCCCACTTCCGGCAACAACAGGTGGCGATGGTAGCGATTGCGCTGCTCGGCGGTCAGCACCGAGGGGACTTTCCAGTCTCGTCCCTCGTTTTTCCACTGATTGAAGCCGCCATCCATGGAGACGATATCGCGATAACCCATCTGGGCCAAGGTCTCGGCCGCAAAAGCTGAGCGCACGCCGCCAGCACAAAATGCCACGATGGGAACGGACTTGTCCGACAAGCGGGCTTCTACGCTGGTTTCAAGCAGACCCCTTGGGATATGGACAGCACCTGGGATAGCGCCTTGCTCAAACTCATCTTGCTCGCGCACGTCCAGCAGTTGGGCTCCTGAGTTGCGCAACTCCTCAGCTTGAGTTGGGGTTACTTCTCTGATCTTGGCTTTAGTGGCTCTGAGTAATTCTCTAGCGGAAGTCATATCTAATAGTCTACCATTTTGGTCAAGAATTCAAAACTGAAGGCTGGGGCACCGGGGACGAGGAGGCGGGCAGGTTGGAAGCGAGCCTACAGCTGAGGCGGCTGCCAGCCTACGACTTTCGGCAGCACATCGCTGATGCTGCCACGCAGAAGGGCCGCTGCTATCGAGTCAAACGGCGTGGGTTCAGCATTTATGATGATGATTTCAGTCCCGGCTGTGTGCGCCAAGGGCACGCACTGAGCCACGGGATATACCTGCAAGCTTGTGCCCACCGCCAGAAACAAATCGCAATTCATGGCTGCCTGCTCAGACCTCATGATGTCTTGGGGCACTAGATTTTGCCCGAAGGAGACGGTGGCTGATTTCAAAATTCCCCCGCAGCTCAAGCAGGCGGGATCTTCTTCGCCCTGTCTCACCCGCTCCAACGTGTGCGACATGGGCAGCTCTTGGCCACAAGACAGACACCTGGTGCGTTTGGTGGTGCCGTGAATTTCCACCAACAGTTCGGGCGAGGTGCCTGCCTCTTCGTGCAACCCGTCAATGTTTTGCGTGATCAGCGTGTGAAGCTTGCCCTGGCGCTCCAACTCCACTAGGGCTTTGTGCCCGTCATTGGGCGACTTGTTGCTCCAGATGAGCCCCTCGGTATAGCGCTTCCAACTGCGTTTGCGCACCTGGGGGTCGGAGACATAGTAGGAGATAGTGGATAGCTTCTCGGCTTCAGGGTCTTTAGTCCATACCCCGTCTGGCCCTCTGAAATCGGGTATGCCGGAGTCGGTGGAAATGCCAGCCCCGGTCAAAACTGCTATTCTCTCAGCCCCTGCCACCAAGCTTTGCGCTATCGCCAAATGAGATGGCTCAGCTAGGTGCGTGGCGCGGCTTTCGCCCATGGCATTTCAGTTTAAGGCATTTGGCAAGTCATTCGGGGACAGGAGTCGCACGCCATCTGCAGCCGCGCGGCGTGCAGCCATGCAACACCTGTGTATTACAAAACTTATATGACCAATTCAACCAACTCAACCACTATCTACCATAAGCAGCCACCCGATTTGGCTGACCAACTAATGCACCTGCGGGCCTGGGAAGACCCAGTTGCCGACCCGCAGGGCCACCACCCCCGCTCGCTATATGTGGAGCTGTTCTGGCTGCCCACTTTAGGGCCGACCGCCGTCTGGTTCTTGCGACGAGCCAGCCTTTTGCTGGAGCACTGCCCCAGCGGCTACAGTATGCCCAAGCAGCACTTGGCACAAGAACTCGGCTTAGGGGGCTGGCAAGGTGCCAACTCGCCATTTTGGCGAGCCGTCCAACGTTGCCGCGATTTTAATTTGGTTCATCTGGGCCCAAACAACATCGTGTTCGTGCGCCAGAGCATTCCAGACTTGCCCAGCCGTCTGGTCAAAAAACTGCCTATACGACTGAAGCTCCTCCACGCTGACTGGCACTCAACTGGTCCCGCAAGACAAGATAGAGCCTTCTGACGGCCAGAACATGATTTAGCTCTTCGGTGATGTCGTTAAAAAACCTTTCCTTGTAGGCGGTGTCGGTCAGCGAGAACACAACAAACTGCAAACCTGAAAGCACCGAGATAAATCCGACTACAGCCAGCAGCTCCCAAGTCATGATCACTTCATTTCCAAAGAAATGCCAGATTGCCAAAGCGTCTGCATCGGCGTTGGTCCAGGTTTCAATGGTGGGTCGGCGCACGGCTAGCAAACCCAAAAACACAAAGAAGACAGCCATCAGCACGGCAGCCAACAAAAAGCGCACGAACTGGGATATGAACAGCAGCAGGACTACGTTGATTTTGGCGCCCGAAGTCAATGGCACTGGTTTGAAATCTCCTTCAAGGCCAACTGCGGAGTGCGACAAGGTACTGATAGGAGAATTTGTTTGTCTCACTTGACTGGTCACGTCGTCCCAAGAAGAAAAATTGCCCAAATTTTGAGCTTCTTCACCCACACTGGCCCCCAGAAAGACACAACTCACCAACACCAGCATGCTCATGATAATGACATAGTACGGGACTGTGAAATTGGCGGCTACCTGCCACATTTCGTTGTTCAAAAAAAGGAAGGCCGAAAAAAGCAACAACAACGGCAACGAGCGGGCAGCCAGATTCAAAATTTGACCCAACTGCCTTATCATGAACTTTATCGACCAGCCGAACATTGAAATCAGCCCGTAGCTGGTCAAGACATAGCCCCCCCCCAAAACTATAAGATTGAAGCCCACTATGACAATGAAAACATATACAACTTGTTCTCTGACCACAAGCATAGACAGCAACGCGGGCAGCAGCACTACCAGAGTCAACTCTGGAATGCCTATGGAATCCGGGATCTGAAGCAGCCTACGCCCGCGGAAGTGGTTGACTATGGCTGCGACCACCAGAAAAATTACCATCGAAGAAATGAAAATAGTTGCTTCTCTCCAAGTGCTGAAGATGCCGAAAAGAGCCGTAATGAAATCTATAAAAAAAATCCACGGCTCGCGTAGATGGTGCACTCCATGATCTATTTCTTCAAAAGCCAGTAACGTCTCCCCGAAAAAAAGGAACAGCATCAGCGGCAGCATTCTGGTGAACACATCGGTTCGGGCCGTGTAATCATCAATCAGGTGCGGCAAGCCCTGTTTCAGCAGCCAACGCTCAGTTTCGTTGTGCAATTTGCTTTGTTCTATATTTAATTCGGATGACATAAGTTTTGAGGTCTGAGAGCTTTAGAGAGTTGAGAACTTCAGTTTGGAATTCTAGCGGGATCAAGCAGGAACTAGTCAAACAGTCTCAGCCAGCAACTGGCGACGGCTGATTCTCAAGTTCTCAAGGCGCAGCAGGCGAACCAGCCTCAGCCCGTAATGGGCGACTGAGCAACCTTTGGTATGCCTCCGCTGGGGTGCGCTGGTTGTAAAGCACCGCCCAAACTTCTTGGCAGATAGGCATCTCCACTCCATGCGTTTTGGCCAGCTCCACGACAACCCCAGCAGTTTTGACTCCCTCAGCCACCTGCTTCGTCTCAGCTACCACTTCGGACAAACTTCGCCCCTTGCCTATCTCCATGCCGACAGACAGGTTGCGGCTTTGGGTGCTGAAGCAAGTGGCCATGAGGTCTCCGATGCCTGCCAATCCGGAAAATGTTTCCGCCTTCGCTCCCACGGCTGCACCCAGGCTCTTCATCTCCGCCAAGCCCCTGGTTACCAAAGCAGCCTGAGTGTTGCGCCCTGAGCCCTGCCCCAAGACGATCCCAGCAGCCAGCGCGATTACGTTCTTCAGCCCGCCTGCCAACTCCACCCCCTTGACGTCGTCTGAGGTGTAAACCCTGAAGCTGGCGGTTGTGAACAAATCCTGCAGGTCGGCCGCAAGCTGGCTGTTTTCGCTGGCTATGACGGTGGCGGTGGGCTGTTTTTGAAGCGTTTCTTTTGCCAGATTTGGCCCTGACAGCACCGCTTGGGGGTTGTGCGGAAAAAGTTCAGCCAGTATTTCTGAGCCACGCTTGAGAGTGCCTCTTTCAAAACCCTTGACCAAACTTACCAGCGCAGTTTCAGGGGGGATCAAGGATGCTGCTTCGGCCATCACCGAGCGCAATGCATGAGACGGCACCGCAGCTACCACAACTGTGGCTTGCTGGAGCACCTCGGCTTGATCGGTGCTGGCAGACAGCTGGACAGACAGGGGCAGATCTCCCAAAAAAGTGGGGTTTCGGTGGCTGGTGTTGATGGATTGCACCACTTCAGCGGAGCGACACCACAGGGTTATTGCAGCCTTGTCTGCCAGCATTGAAGCTATGGTTGTGCCCCAAGAACCGCCGCCTATCACAGCTACTTTCATATGATTACCATAACCTAGGGAAATATATATTTTGGGAACTATATACTTGACTTGCCATATTTGACTTACCGATTTTTGGTGGAATAGTTACGCTGGGGTAGCCTTTGCTGACTAGGTCCAAAAGTTCAGATTCTGTTGCGTTCACCAACTATGCAACAGCATCTCTGACCCCAGACAGCAGCCCGTGTGAAATGAAATCCACATCTGTGGTTCTTCTGAAACTGCCTCCACTCAATTTTAGCATTGGCTCGTGACACTCACATCAAGCGAGACAAGATTCCTCAAGCCGTTCCATCCATCTCAAGCCAAAGGCTTTACACGTCAATCTGCCATGGAAATTATCTTTTCCAAATCCTTACGCACTCTGTCAGATCTGTCCCAGGCCGTTTTGTCGGCTGTGCGATAGCTCCCTCTAGATCAGGGGTGGTTTCCTCCAAGTCCTCCTAGCTGCTTCGGGTGATAGCCAAGACAATCACGCCAGCAGCCACATCCATCAGCATCAGAACGGCGGTGAAGATCAAAGTCTGCAAGGTGATGTCGCGCGAATCTTGCGCTGCCCACACCACTGCTGAACGCGCCTGCCATATTACCCCCCCCCCGATGACTATCACTACAGCTTTGAAACTCCAGCCAAAACAGCTTCTAAAATCTCAGATATGGCCAGAGCCGACCGTGGCACAGCAGTGCTAGTGCCGATCAAAGCCTTTTCACAGGCAAAAAAGCGGCTCGCCCCGAAGCTCTCCCCTCAGGAACGAGCAGAATTAGCTCGTGAAATGGCGCGCCATGTGCTGAGGGTAGCCAAGCCCTTGCCGACACAAAAGAGGAAAGGTGCGTGTCAGGTCGCCGCTCTCGGCGCAAAATGACAGTTGAGCAAGCATCAAGAGCGGGAACGCAAATTCTACCTATGCCGCTCATGGGGCCGAAGATAGGTTAATAGGCAATTCCACCCCATGTTTGCGCAGGTTAGCTTTCAACTGCTTCAAATAGTCGGGACTCAACGGACTGCCTAAGCCTGGAATGGTGCGAAGCATAAGATGATCGGGAAACAAAGCTTCCATCACCCGGAACAAATTATCAGCTGACACGACATCCATCCGATAAGAAATGCCATAAGCAGCGACCAGAATATCGGTTCGTTCTTCTCTTATCCGCTTCTCAGAAATATCTGCCAAACGCAAATAATGCTTCAACTCCTCAAAAACATCGTATGTAGAAGCGTTAGGACCAATCTTTTTCGCCTTAAACACATTGTTTAGCACAATATCTGTTTTGGTTAAGGCATATTCTCTCCTCTTGCGCAATTTTACATGATAATGCTTGAATACTTCATACTCCACCTCATTAAAGAAATAAATATTTTTTCCTTCAGTATGCTCTACAATTAATTCAGGTTTGCTGCTGAAACCAATAAAGACACAACTATCAATGATTGCCCCGGCAACTGCTTCCATAATCATTCAACAGACAAGTCAAGCAAGCTAGCTGCGATGCTTCAGCTAGGCGTGTCCATCACTTTTTCCAAATCTGTATATACCTTTTCAAATCGGTTCCTGGAGGCTTGCGCAGCTGCGTTGAACGCCCTATGCGTCTGAGGGCATGGTTTCTCCACTTGCCAGTTGTAAGCATTCTCCGCCTCTAATCCCAGTTCCTCTAGTTCCGGTTCCGCTTCTTCCAAAAGCTTCATGTGCGCGTACAATCTGTATTTCTGCAAGGCTTGCTGCTGATCAAAGCCGGCGGGCACTAATACTTGGGCGAATTCGCTTTTGGAGATCCACTCCCCAGACAGGTCTGCCAGCCGGTCAGCCAGCGCACAGACACACCCCACTTGTTCTGACGGGCTATGCGCATCACAGGTTCCGCGGCATCTGAGGTTTTCCAGCTCTGCGCGGAACTCATCGAAAAACTCGAAGACCGTAGGTGGCCCGTTGTCTTCAACCCGGGGGAGTTTGCTGGCGTGTATCGCCAGCCAGTCAGTCGGAGCTTGTCTCATGTCCTCCAGCCTAGCAGCACACAATGCACACACAAGGCAATTGCGTTTTGTTCAGCCTAGGATTTTGACAGCCCGGTGCAGGAACGGTGCTTACCAGTGAATACCGCCGCTCACCTGTCTCACCGGACAGATGCTTCCGCACACCACAAACCAGCCAACTCCTGAGACGTGACTTCAGCTTCTTGCTGTGTAAGTCCCAGTATTTGCCCTGCCACTATATCAAGCTGCCGCCGGTTGTTGTCGTTTTCAGCCTGGTTGGCTATTCCAAGCTTCATTGTAAAGAGCTCGGGGGTTTGCTGCCTGAACTGCGATGCTCTTTCTTTCAGTTCAGGGTTGGTGAAATCAGGGCAGCGCAATTTTCTTATTCCATTGATTTGAATCAGAGATCTACCCTGGTGCTGACGTCCAGCTTGTGCCCAGTGTGATATGAATCCGAAAATACTATTGGCCCAAATAGCGAAAGCAAATTTAACATCTTCGTCCTCATGTCGCAATCCTGCCCAAGCTCTACCTCCCATGATTGGCTGGTTTGTGTGGGCAACTAAAATTTTCTGAGATTTCCACCCCATATTTCTCTGGATAAATAAGTTGGTTTTTTCCCTTCGTCTGATATCTGCGTCTTTGCTTTTTGAGTTACGCACACTACCGTAATGGGTTGCTTGCAAAGTTATCTGAGTTTGAGTCTTGCTGTCTGCTTTCCACAACATCAAATCGGAAGTTGATTTTTCCCTATCATACGGATAGAGAGTAAAAGCACCTCTAGGGTCTGTTTTTTCTTTTTTCTTACCTTTATTTACAGGATGCCCTATTCGATCGTGCGTGGGCCCTACTTCAAAGATATCACCGACCTCAGTAATAGGAAAAGTGACTAGGCCTAGCGTACCTCTCGTAAGATTATCCGCTCTAGAGAAAAATCTGGATAGCTGAGACATTCCAGCACCTGCCCAAATCCCTTCTCCGTTTGGCGACCAATACCAATCGCCTACGTGGTCCCCACCTAATGAAATGACACCGGATTGCCCAGAAATGTGCCCCCCCCCCGTCAATCCATGTCGCAAAGCTCTAGCTGTTTCAGCAGCTTCAGCCGCGGTTTTGAAAGGTTCATGTATGCATGCATACACAATCCCGGATCTACCTTGGCTTCCTTTGCGGGCGGTGAGCACTACCTCTCCCATGCCTGTGTCTGCTGACATAGAAGCTTTACCACCTTAAAGCTGTCCAGGATTATCTTTCGAACGCTTCGGGCATGCGGTGTGGCATGTGCCAAGCCGATTTCTGCTTGATAACCAGAGTCCATGCCAACTTCATGCTGATCCCCTCATTCAGTTTCATTGCCATTATGAAAACAGCCATCTGTCCACTTGCGGACTTCGAATTTGGATGATTGTCAGGCAGTGCATTTCTTGTCGAAAAATGATCCCTTAGCACTGCCAGTGTCATCGCGGTGAAGATCAAAGTCTGCAAGGTGATGTCGCGCGAATCTTGCGCTGCCCACACCACTGCTGAACGCGCCTGCCATATTACCCCCCTCCCGATGACTATGACTACAGCTTTGAAACTCCAGCCAAAACAGCTTCTAAAATCACAGATATGGCCAGAGCCGACCGTGGCACAGCAGTGCTAGTGCCAATCAAAGCCTTTTCACAGGCAAAAAAACGGCTCGCCCCGAAGCTCTCCCCTCAGGAACGAGCAGAATTGGCTCGTGAAATGGCGCGCCATGTGCTGAGGGTAGCCAAGCCCTTGCCGACCTTTGTGATTTGCGATGCCGAAGAAGTGGAAAGGTGGGCACGGCAGCTAGATGTTGAGGTGATCAAGTGTGTGGGGACTGGTTTGAACAAAGCCGTGGAGCTGGGCGTTTTGCGAGTGGGAGAGTTGGGATTCAGCCGTGCTGTCATAGCCCACGGTGATTTGCCGTTGGCTAAAGGATTTGCCCGACTAGCGCATAGAAATCATGGGATCGTTATCGTACCGGACCGCCATGAAAGCGGCACCAACGTCTTGAGCCTGCCCACGGGTTGCGGCTTCAGATTCTCCTACGGTAAAGCTTCGTTTACTCGCCACTTAGTGGAAGCTCAAAGACTGAACGCAGAGCTGGGTCTGAAAGTGAGCGTGCTCAAAGACGAAAATCTGGCCTGGGATGTAGACGAACCCTCAGACCTGCTCCCGGAGCAATTGCCCTAGTTCACGCCCTCTAGCCGTAATTCGTCAACATCGACCCGTAACATATCAAGTCAACAAATTTAGTCGGTTCGGCGCAGCCCATTCTGCCCAGGGAGGGCAGCCTAGGGCGGTGACTGCCGGCGTAGTTATAGCCGCGATAACTAGAAGTAGTCAGGATGATTTAGAGGACACCACTGCCGACCTAGAGGGAATTGAATCGCAGTTTGGAATTCTGGTGGGTGATGAAGTCCGTTTTGACGTGAGTTGTGGCACGCACCAAGTTTCCACGCTCATTACTGGTGGAAAGCATGAAGGAAGTCTTGATTGTAAAACTGTTTGTTGGGTTACTTATAGCGATGTGGGTAGGTACAAGGATGCTTTACTCCGAACCGCAAACTTTGGTCAAAAGCCAAAGCCTGGTGAGTCAGGCAAAACGCAAGGACAAGATGGCTCCTGGCCACACGATAGGAATGGAGACGGGGTTGTGAATGGTTCTGACCCGGTAGCCGATGGGAATGAACCGCCTGATTGGCCAGATGGTGTACTCAGGCCACCTAATTGGCCACTTGCAACTGCTGAAGGTGATGACTTTAATGAGCACCCAAGTGCCAAAAGACCAACTCCTGTAGATGAAGACTACGAAGGCGGTGATGATGGTATAATTTATTCTGAGACTCAGCCTGACAGTGCTGATGTGCCATCTAACGGTAGTGTCGTAGCTTATGGAAGTTCTTGCTTTTCAATTGATGATGTATGTGATGTATCACAGACCAGACGACAAGTGGTTAAAGATCAATTAGAAGCTGAGGGTGTGCAAAATGCACCCGGTGGACCCACTTCGCCGTCTTTGAGGATTGATGCACTTCGTACCATAGAAAGTTGCTAAGTTAGTTGTTCTGAGAGCAGGTTTAAGGGCTTATCTACATCCCAGACCAGTTTTTGTACCCTAGTACACTCACTTTCAGTCTCATTTCTGAGCTCAGCCTCTAAGCCTAAGCCAGGTAGCGGGCAATTGAAGCCTTACCGATAGGAGAACCTGAATCCATAGCCTGTAAGTAGGCTCAAGACGTTCGAGCAGCTTTCATGGCAGTCTGGCACGATGACGATCCCATGATTTTTGTGGGTCAGTAGGGAAAATCCCTGAACCAATGGTAAATCGCCATAGGCTACAATAGCTTGGCAAGATCCCAGTTTACCCACGTGCATACCCAGCTCTAGAGCTTTGTTCAGACCAGTCCACACACTTGATCACTTCAACATCTTGTTGCCTTGCCCAGTGTTACACTTCTTCGGCATTGTAAATCACAAAAAATGGCAATGACTTGACTACCTTTAGCACATGGCCCGCCTTTTCACGGGCTAATTTAGCCCGCTCCTGAGGAAAGAGTTTCAGGGCGAGTTGTTTATCGCATATAAAAGACTTTAATTGGTACTAGCATTGCTGTGTCTCAGTCGGCTTTGGCTACACCTAAGATTTTTGAAGATCTCACGCTAGCAGTGGTTATGGCATTTTCAACTTGGGTGGCTAGTTCACAAAACCCTGTTGTGGCTTCTTGCTGGATCTTGAGTAGGCAAAGATTTCAAAAGTCATCGGGAATAAATTATTTAGGGGTTGCATGCTTAACTTATCATTTCTAGGTTTTTGGGTGTTGGCGGGATGGGGGGGGGGAAGTTGAATATCAGACTCGAGGATGATAATGGTTTTACAGCATTGAGGAAGTGGATTGTTAGTAAGCAGGCTCGGCGTGATGTGCGTCGTGAAGGAGTCGGTTTTTTGGAGTTGTTCCCTGATAACAAGACCGCTGAGGAGTGTTTCATCTAGGTGCGCTGACCGGACGGTCTGCACTGCCGCGATTGTGGCAACGATTGGGGGCTGTGTCTTCTAATCAGCAGATGCGATAGCATTGCTTGCAGTGACGGGGTTCTTTTCCGTCTAGAAAGATACTGTCATGCAATCATCCGAGATCGGCGTGCGCAAGTGAGTAGTGATTATATATCTGATGGCTGCCAACCTCAAGGGGTGTCCATCAGAAAACTGGCCCGTGGTTTCAGCTTCATCCGGAAATTTACTTGGCATATAAACCACCTCATTACATAAAGCGTCCAAATAAGATAACCTTGAATTGATAGGAGGCATAGTGGAAGATGATAAGACCAAATAGGCGGCAAGGAATGCAACGAGTGCGAACTGAGAAACAATGCAAAGGCAGATAGCCGGTGGCTAAGACTACGGAATTTGGAGCCGTCTAACACAGCATCAAAACAGTAGTAAAGCTTGTCATAGCTGCTAGCAGGTAGGATCTAGAAAGGTTTATATCAAACAACTCTGGGCAGGAAGCGGTGGTGCTTGCTCATGCGTACCGCTCCTACATCAACTTATCAGAGCAATATGAGCACACTTCGGTATAGCGCAGTATAACTCAATCATCATCGCGCAGAATTGCTGTGAAAGCGGTACCAATGCCTTGAGCCTGCCTACAAGTTATGGCATCAGATTCTTTTGTAACAAGGCTTAATTTTCCCATCACCTAGTGGAGGTTCAAAGACTTAGCGCAGACTTGAGCTTGAAAGTGATCGAGCTTAAAGACGAAAATCTAGCCTTGGATGTGGATAAACTTTCAGACCAACTCCCGGAGCAGTTAACCTAGCAGCTTTCCAGAGTACGAATTGCCTCAAGGTTTAAAGACGGTGTGGCGGGGCCACCGGATGGGTTTTGCACACTTCTAGCTTGCAATCGCTCTTTCACCACCTGTCGCCTGGTTTGGGGAATGTCACATGCATCATTAATTGTAAAGCAAGAATCTCCGTAGGCTATAACAGTTCCGCCATTTGGCTCTTGAGCTCCATCAGGCTGACTTTCAGCATAGATAATACCCTCATCACCACTCGCAAAGTCGTCCGGCCTAATAAGAAGTGGATTGTCATTGGTGCTCTCTATATATGTAACATAATCAGCTTCGTCATTTATCGTTACACGTCCTGTTCTTGTATTTATTTCTGTCGGTCGGTTAACGGGATCTCCGGTAAAAGGCTCGTCTGTAAGCGGCACTTCGGAAGTAGGAACAATCCTTTCTATGCCGGCCCAAACACCGTTATCTCCTCCTGTGATACTGGATTCAGCCGTATCCTCATCCATGCTCTTTTCATCAAAGCTCAAGAATCTATGTAGGGCTAGCTTGTAGATGCCAGCATCTGAATAAGTAACCCAGCAAACAGGTTTGCAATCAAGTTTTCCTGCATGTTGTCCATCATCAATAAGCGTGGGAACTTGGTGTGTGGCGCAGACTAAGTCAGTGCGGACTTCACCATTCACCACAACTCCGAGTTGCGATTCAATTCCCTCTAGATCGGCAGTGGTGTCCTCCAAATCATCCTGACTACTTCTAGTTATCGCGGCTATAACTACGCCGGCGGCCACTGCGAGCAGCACCAGCACCGCAGTGATGATCAACGTCTGCAGGGTGATGCCTCGTGAGTTTCGGGCAGCTTGCACAGCGGCGAGGCGAGCCTTACCTGCCTGCACTCCCCATATAGCAAGGGCTATTGCGGCAAGACTGGTGGCTAGAACTATGGTCACGGTTGTTCCTTCCGAAGGTTTGGGCTTAAAGCTTTACGCAGCCTATATAAGAGTTTAGCAATATATCAGGCATTAGTTGCTTATATTGTATCAAGCAAATGTTGATTTGCGAGCATTTGATTAAAGATAAATTCTGCCCGATCAGCCGTCTTCCAAAACGCCTCTCCCGCGCCAAAAGGTCTGATGGAATCAGCCTGCCAAGCTTTCGCCCCTAGGGGATAACTTGGACTTGGGTAATAGCTCAACCTTTGGGGCGACCCGCATCTAGACACAGCTTCAGTCCTGGGGCAGCTTCCCGTAGAGCACATCTTCACCCAAGGCCGGCTCCACAAAAGCGGTGAAGACTGGGCCACGCCTCAGGCTGTGCCCGCCGTCAACGTTGATCACCTCGCCTGTAATCCAGCGAGACTCGGGCCCAATCAAAAACCTGGCCAGATTCCCCACATCTTCAGACTGGCCCACATCGCCCAGCGGGGTGTTTTCAATGTAGCTCTCATACACTTCGCCTTGCCTAGGGATGTTCTCCATAATTTCGGTGGCTATGAAGCCCGGCCGAATGGCGTTGAAACGAATGCTGGATGGCCCATACTCATCGGCAGCGTTGCGACAAATGGCTTCAATGCCAGCCTTGCCTGCCGTATAAGCCCCAAACCAGAGATGCGTAACACTGCCGGCAATGGACGACATCCCCACGAAAGAGCCGCCTCCCGCTTCGGCCATGTAGGGCACTGAATGCTTGACGCACAACATGGTGCCAAGCACATTCAAATGCAGCACCCGCAGGTATTCCTGGGTGTCTTGCAGGTGGTAGGGGCCCATGCCGCCGCCGCCACCGGCGTTGGCCACAACTCCGTTGAGTGTGCCCGTGGGTTCGGCAGCTTTGGCCACAACTGCGGCCACTTGGTTTTCGTCTGTCACGTCGCAAATTTCATAGCGCACGCTGCCACCGTTGGCTACCTTGTCTTGCAGCCGCTCAACTGAGTTGGTTAAGGTAGCTTCGGTGCGCCCGCAAATCGTTACCGCGGCGCCGTCAGCTACCAGAGCTGCAGCGCAGGCATGCCCAATTCCCGTGCCGCCGCCGGTTACCAAGACGCCATAATCTTTTAGTGTTGCTGCCATGAAATCTCCTTGGGTTGGTGTGGGGGGTGTATGTGCGGGCTTGGCTTACGTGGGCGGGCTGCTGGGTGGAGCCAGCTTGAGTGCAGCCTGCGTGAGCAGACCAACCCCGGCAAGCCTGAGCAGAGCTTGATTAACTCTAGGCTGGATACTGCTGACTTCATTAGATTAGCATTATCTTTGAGCTTGACATAGGAGGTTTAGCATGTCGCAATCCAACTTCATTCCAACTGCTGGAGCATCCAACGTTCCAGACAACGCTCTGGAAGCCTTTCGTCTAAACGGCAAGGTAGCCGTGCTGACTGGTGTAGCCAGTGGCATCGGGGCAGCTACAGCCGAGCTTTTTGCCCAGGCAGGTGCGCAAGTTGTGGGAGGCGACATTGACCAGCAAGCCGGGCAAGCCACCATAGGGCGCATAACCAGCCGCGGCGGGCAGGCGGTTTTCGTGGAGACAGATGTGACCAAGCGTGAGCAAGTAGATGCGCTGGTGGACAGAGCGCTGGGCGAGTTCGGGCGGGTGGATATCATGGCCAACATAGCTGGAGCCATGTTCCCAGGGCTGATAGAAGACGTCAAGGAAGACCAAATTGACGCGGGCATCAATCTGAACTTGCGCAGCGTCATCTACGGCTGCCAGGCGGCGGTGCGAGCTATGAAAGACCAGGGGTCGGGAGTGATTTTGAATATCTCCTCGGGGGCGATTGACGTAGCCTATGAAGGCATCGGCATCTATGCCTTCACCAAAGCTTCGGTGGCGATGCTCACCATGACTTTGGCCAAGGAAGTCGGCAAATACGGCATCAGGGTGAACGCCATTGCGCCTGGCTCAACGCTTACGCCATTTACAACTTGGCGGCTCTATAAAGATGACGGCACCTTAGACCAAGACGCCTTTGACGAATTCATTGAGTTTGCCAAGGGAATGTCGCCCCTAGGAGTTTATGGGGAGGCGCTGGATCAGGCTTATTTGATGCTGTATCTGGCTTCTGACGCAGGGCGCTTCTGCCATGGAAATATTTTCCGCAGCAATGGCGGGCAGACGATGGTGTGGTAGTGGAGTGGGTTGGGTGGCAGACGGTAGTGTCGGCGGGGCTGGCTGCGAATTTAGCGGCTGATGGCCGAGGCACTAAACACTCGCCAGCCTTGACCTGGAACTTCCTGGACAAACACAGAATACCAAGGCACCCCTGGCAAAGGCTGTCCGATGGTGAAGGTGACAAAATCAGGGGCTGTCCTGACGTCAGAGATGCAAATTAAGTTGGGGTTTGCTTGTAGGGTCAGCCCGGTGCATTCCGAAACCAGCGTGTAGCCGTTCTGACTGAGAGTCAGGAACAGGAAGTCAAACACCGCGTCTTCAGCTGAAGGCTGTGGAACAGCCGAGTTGACGTCAACTAGCGGCAACTCTGGGATGCCAACCGGGACAGATACCCCTCTTGGCTCTTCGGTGGTAGAAGTTGCGGCGGCGACATCTGAAGCAGTTGCTGGCGGCTGCGTGCCGTCATCATTGGAAGAATCACCTTCGGAGCCACAAGCAGAGGCCAACAAAGCCAATCCCAACAGGCAAGCTGCTATCAGTTTTATAGGCCTGATAGTTTGACGAAGTCTGCCAAAGGAATTCTTGCGATATTTTCTCATACCTGCTGAATTTTACCAGCGCTGCTTTGAAATGGGGATTGCACACCTAACGGCCGCTTTTGGGTCGGTGGGATGGTAGCTGGGCTTTACGGGGAGAATGTCAGACCCCTTGGTGATAATAAATTTATGACTATATGGAAGTGGATTGTAAGCAGGCAGTCCTGCAGGATTGCGCGCCACGAAAGCGTCAGCGTTTTAGAGCTGCTGGAACGGGCTAGAAAGTTTTTCGCAGGTGCCATTGTGTGTTAATACCTGGCATGTTCTGACCGCAGCCAAAGAGCTGTGTGCTAAAATTCGGGGTGTGATGATAGAAGTCGGTGGGAAACTGATGACACCCGAAGAAGTGAATGCGCTCATAGCCGGCAATGTCGACGAGCACGGCGTTGACGTGTCAGTGATAGATGTTTTCCTGAGCCTCACACCGGAGCAGCGACTCCAAGCGTGCACCAATTTCGCTAAATTTGTGGCCGAGGCCAGACGCAGCACAGGCTGAACCATCTAAAGGCATCCCAGTTTCATGTCGACGCCAGATTTCCAACCTGAGAAAATAATAAGGACACTTAACAGGCACGGGGTTGAATACCGCAGCGGGCTGGGATTTAGGATGCGCCGTCTGAGGATGCTCCGTCTATGAAAGAGCGTGGAACCGTCCTCTCTTTCCACTTTGGTGCCGGGTGGCAAGTCGGGCAGGCCGAAACCGGGTTTTGGGATTGAAGCATTTCGCAAGCTCAGTCATGATGCATAGTCTGTCGAAACATCAGGTGCTTATAGTGTTTGTTTAGCAAATCGTTTTTGGCTGCGACACGGCGCGTTTTCAACTAACCGCCCAAACCTACAAAGCCAGTGCGTTCACACCCCTCCCAGCCACTAAACTTGTGGGTATGACCCGCATAACCATTCCAGAAGGCAAACATGCCGTGATGTATGTTTTTGAGGAGCTGGCGCCCAAGCTCGGCCCAGCCGCCAACCAGTTTGCTGACGCTGTCTATTCACAGTCTTCGCTGCCTCTGAGGGAATTTGAAGCCGCTCGGATGCGCATCGCTCAGATCAACAACTGCCAGTTGTGCCTGGATTGGCGCACTGAGCGGGCCGATGAGCCGACTCCACAGGAGTCATTGTATGAAGCAGTGCAGAACTGGCGGGATAGTGCGCAGTTGAATGAGCGCGAATGCTTGGCTGTGGAGTATGCCGAACGTTTCGCCTATGAACACTTGGGATTGGACAACAGCTTTTGGGAGAGAATGCATCGGGCTTACACCGATGCAGAAATTGCTGAGTTGTCTTTGTGCCTGGCTTTATGGCTGGGTTTAGGCCGTGTCAATAATGTCTTGGGGATTGACGTGGCTTGTGAGCTCTAGCCAAACCACTCTCTGATACTTGTGGCTATTTGAGTTGGGTCTTCCTGGGGGCCGAAGTGTCCCAGATTGCTGAAACTCAACAATTCTGCCTGAGGGATTGCCTGAGCAGTTCGTCTGCTGAAAGCAGCGGGCTGTGAGTCATCTCCGCTGACAGCTATTGCCACCGGCAGTTCCAACTCCGCTAAAGTTTTAGCTTCAACCACCAAAGCTCCCTCAAAAGTCTGCGCTTCATGCTCTGGCAGACAACGCAGGGCGACCCTGCCGTCAGGCAAATCTTCAAAGCCATGCTGCACGTAATTGTGAAGAGCGTCTGGCCTGAATACATTCAGCGGCGGACGGGAGTTGTAGCGGTCGAGAGCTTCCTGCCGGCTGGCAAAGATAAACCTGCGGCGGCGAGATATGTCAGCCAGAAATGAGCTGTTGTCGGTGGGTGGGAACTCTGGTGTTGATGGGAACTCTCGGCTGGCTGACGGTATGGGCAGTATGGGCTCAAACAGCCAAGCTTTTTCAAACAAGCCAGGCATGGCGCGTTGGGCATGCACAATGGCTGCACCGCCCATTGAGTGGCCCACGGCCAGCAGCGGGACGTGGGGAGATGAAGCCGAACCGGGGCTAGGCGAGGTTGAGTCGCCCCGTTGTAAGACTTGTCGAAGCGCCGTTGCCACTGCCAGCAAGTCTTGCGTCATTTCCGCCCAACTAAACGAAATCCCTTCAGGCGTCTTGGTATAGCCATGACCCCTGAAATCCAGAGCTACGCATCTGAAGTCGTCTTCCAACTCCTGTGCCACCGGCAACCATGTGTGCGCATGCAAACCAGTGGCATGGCAAAAGATGATGGTGGGGCGAAAGTCTGGCCCCTCGATCTCGGTGGCGACGTTTAAGCGGGCTGGGACGCTTGGGCGGTCTGAACTGCTCAGCTCATGGACTGCTAAGACAACCCCCTGGGAACTTTCTACCCACACGCTTTAGTTGCTAGGCAAAATAGCAAACTCCCGCCATGCCCTGCATCAGCCATGCCCTGCCCAGTTTGGACTCGCCCCCGCTAGGGCACCTCGTAAAGCGGGTCGGGGCCGGCTAACTCCAGCGGGCCGCCGGCTGCTTCCCTGAAGCGGGTGCTGCGATGCTTGGGGTCGGTGTCAAACTTGGGGATGACATGGTCGCCGAACAACCTAATCGTCTCTAAAGCGTATTCCATAGGCAACTGAATGGGCATACCGAAGGCCACCTGGTCGCAACCGATGTCTTGATAAGCCTGAGTTTGCTGGAGCACCTCGTCTGGGTCGCCGCACAAGAAAAATCCTGCCTTGATTTGGTCGTCTATCATCTCACGGGAGGGTTCGGGCATCAGCGTGGGCCACTCAGGCACGCCTTCTGGCCGCGGGAAAGTGTCGTGATATTTGAAGACCAACGACTGCAGATAGCTGATCTGGAGCGTTTCAGCAGCCACTTGGCGGGCTTTCTCCCCGTCTTCCAGGCACACCACTCCGTTGGTGATCATCACATTGTCGTTGACGTAATCGCCGACCGGCTCGGCTGAAGGCACAGCTTTCTTGTAGGCTTCTACATGCTCGGCCATATCGTAAATAGCCGACACGTTGAAACCCAGCACGCCCAGCCCGTGACGGGCAGCCTTCTCATAGGTTGGGGTGTTGCCGGCGGCCACCCACATGGCGGGATGAGTGTGAACGTAGGGCTTGGGCAAAATATTGAAACTGCCGTGCGTGCCCTCTTCGGGCGTCTGGAAAGCCGTGCCGTCGGGGTGGGAATAAGCTGGGCTGCCCCACATCTTGCGGAACTCCCAGACGACCTCATCCCAGTTGGCTTTAGTTTCATTCGGGTCTAGACCAAAACCGCCAATCTCGTGGCTGCCTGCCCCCCTGCCAGTGCCGAACTCAAAGCGCCCCCTGGACATGTGATCTAGCATGGCTACGCGCTCAGCCAGCTTGATGGGGTGATTCACAATCGGGTTCAAATTGAAAATGCCTGAGCCGAGGTGGATCTGGGAGGTCTGGGCGAAGGCGTAGGCCATGAAGACTTCGCTGGCGGATGTGTGCGAGTAATCCTCTAGGAAGTGGTGCTCTGAAACCCAGACATACTTCCAGTTGTGCTGGTCGGCTGTGCGGATGAGTTCCAAATCATCCATGAGGCATTGGTGCTCCCAATAGGGGCTTCTGGCTCCGCCTCGCTTGGGGTGGCCTTGGACAAAAAGTGAAAACTCCATGTGCTATTTCCTTTGGGTGTTGGGGGTGGGTGGATAGTTTTTTGGATTTGGGGATGGGTGTGTTTTACGACACTGCTCTGCCAGTAGATTTTAGTTGCTGACCGCGGTGCCCGTTGAAAGGGTGCTAAATGACTGAAGCCGAAAGACAGAGCAGCAAGATAAAGCCGCCGATGACTACCGCCGACTAGCCGATGACCACAGGGTTGATCGGACAGCCTGTCGCTCCTGTGATCTTCAGCGGTGAGACGGTCATCAGACCTTCGTAACATTCGTCAGCCGCCAGTTCAGATAGATCCAGGAACTCCAGCAGGTAGATGCCAGCTTGAACTAGCAAGATTTTGTGCACACCCAAAAAGTCGTTATTGTCAAAGGGGACGACTTCGACCGCAGCGTTGTCGGAGCCAACCGCCACGACGTCCTGGTCAAACAGCCAGTTGGCTGCGTCAAACCCAATGCCGGCTTGCTCAAAGGGAATGTCAGGGGCTTTTTCAAACCACATGTCCAGATAGCCCGTGCGGATCAGGGCAATGTCGCCGGGCCGCAGCGACACGCCTTGAGAGTCGGCGCAGCCCTGCAAGTCTTCGTCTGTGATCTTGCGGCCTAGCTCCACCCAGCGGTCGTCTCCGAAATACTTCACCATGTCAAACAAGACCGCCCGCCCGCAGATAGCCAAGACTTTTTCAATGCCCAGTTTTTGGGCGCCGGTGAGGGTTTTCATGGTGCTGGCTGCAAAGTTGTTGTAGTGGCGGCTGTCGCCATAGACGTGGCATAGGGCATCCATGTGGGAAGTGGTGTGGGAAGCGAAAACCAGCAGGTCTTCATGGGCGCCTGTGCCGTCAGCGCAGCCGTAGGCAGCGTAGACGCCTTCGTCCATCTGGTTTTGCAAGGTGAGGCGCATGGGGGTGCCCCGGTAATCCATCAACGGCACGCCCTGGGACTGAATGGGGATGCCCAAGCTGTAGACCTTGCCTGTGGTGATGGACGAAGCGGCTTTTTTGACTACCGCTGGAGTGAGGATGTTGAGCGCTCCGCGTTCGTCTTCTTCGCCCCATCGTCCCCAGTTGTTGCGGGTGCTGGATGTGGTGGTCATGTTGTCTCCCGTCATGTTTGCTCCCTGTGGTTGTGTGATGCTTCGCTGGGTGATTCTTCCTGCTATAACTTTATTGAAACTTTAGGTCAGAGCCAGCCACGCGCCCAAAGATTTGCCTATGGCGCCCCCGACTGGCTGTCTCTGGCATATTTCTTGTATCTCTTTTCAACTTTTCGCAGACGGCGTTCCAGGCGCCGCTGTGCCCAAGCCTGTTCCACAACTTCAGCTCTTTGCTCCAGCAACTTGTATAGGCCTGGAAACTCTGGAACTTGGCGCAATCGATAGACAAGATAGGCCACACAACCCCAAAACACAACCAGACCCAGCGGCCAGTTGACTATCAAGCGGATGATGATGTAGCCCTCCACGGAGTTGTTGTTGTAAAGCCAAATATCAAAGCTGGCGCTTAGGGTGTAATAGACGGCGGCAGCGTAGGCAATTCTGTCTAGGGCTGACTTGTAAACCGCGTGATTTTTGACTTTTTCGGGGAACTCAAAAACATAGGGAGCGGCTATGGCCAGAACATTGCGGCCTATCATGGCCGACACAGCCACGCCCAGCCCGATAGCGAATTTGGAGGCGATGCCAATGCCGAAGTAGATGGCTTCGCTGTCGGTCACGATGCCGATGATGCCTCTGGCTAAAACGAAACCCGCCACTATGGGGAACAGCTTGCCCAGGGGAATGTTCTTGCGCTTGCGGGTGAAGACGACCTTGAGCGACCAGGCTGTGGCTGCTCCGATAGCCCAGGCAAGCCCCCAAAATCGGTTGAAAATCAGAAACAGCACGGCTGGCATGAGCGAATCCAGCCCGGCTGAGAGGCCATTATCTGACTTGGGCGATGGACCTGGGCGATGGACTGGCGGCGAGCTTGGGCCTGCCACATCGGATGAGACGGAACCCGCAGACGCAGGCAAGCCTGGTCTCAACTCGTCTGAACTGCCCGGCCCTGACAGATTTGAATCATCGCCGGAATTATCTTCATCTGGGCGGAGACTGATTGTAAAGCCAAACGCTTTCCGAGTTGACCAAGCTTTCACCTCGTAATTGTCGGTTAGCTCGTTTGGCAGTGTCTCAGCTACCTCGCTTGGAAGCGCCTCGACTAGCTCAGTGGGAAGTATGTCAGTCAGCTTGATCGGCTGTGCCCCAGTTGTCCCAGATGGCTGCGCCTTAGTGAGCTCGGATAGCTTGACAGGCTGTGCCTCAATTGGCTCGCTTGACTCGATTGACTCGCTGGGTTGTGACTGAGTTTGCCGGCTGTCGGTTTCAGGTTTTGACTTGGATTTTTCTCCGACTATTGAACTCTTGACCAGTCGATAAAACAGAGTGCGCAAAGATGTCCGCTGTGATTTCGGCTTCATCGCGATAGCTGCGCCCATTGCTCGGCTAGTTGAGAGTTGCCGAAGGCTTCCGCTTTGCCTTCCGTTTGCAGTGTCCGCAGCGGTATTCGTTCCCAGATAAACAAAGCCAGGACGTCAGCCGCGCCTCGAACAGCAACATCCCCCTTGGCGTGTTCATAGGAAACTGAATAGCTGTCGTGGCTGCTTGGCGGGGTGGCTTCGGCACTGCCAGTATCTCCCGCGGCAGCCTCATCAGAACCGCCGCTCTCCTGGTGGCCAACCGGCGCAACCAGCCACTCCCCCACAGCTTGGTCGGCAGCGTGAAGTGGCAGACCGGTGACGTGAAGATGCATGGATCCCTGCGGCACTTGGCGTTCCCAATTAGCTATCGTGAAGGGCAACACCACTCGCAGGAGCTCATCCACATTATCCAGAGCAAGCTCGGCAGGCAACTCAGTGGGCTCTCCCAGCGCAGCTTCCAAATCCCAGCGGTGAATAAGTACCTCATGCGCCATACGCCTTTGGTAGAAAGCTCCGTTGCCGTGCTCGCTGCCCGCCCAAGACCAGATAGGTTCCTGCGGCTCAACTCCCTGCAGAGCCTCCACAACCTTGGCATGGGATTCTTGAAACCAACTGATGATGGCATCGCCCTCAGGCGGAAAGGGAATTTCGTCGGCTGGCACCATCTGCTGGGCGCGCCTGGCCACATGCTCACGCACCGAGCAAAACACCCTCCCCAAGTGGCTGACGAGCTTTTTGACGTCCCAGCCGGGGCACGAAGGAACAGCAGCCGAAAGGCAATCAGGGTCGCTTGCCAACAGCTCATGCATGGCCGAGCCATCTCTGCTGAGAGCTTGGAGATATTGTTCGGGACTCAACAGAGTGGGGGAAGCAGAAGCAGTGTCAGTCAAAACAAGTATCCTTCAAGTGTGATTTCTGCATTTTACTTGCCATAGTATGTTTTGGGGGTTGGCGGATGGCAGGGATGGCGCGAGGGGCGTTTGCGCATGAGGCAAAAGCGGGCTGTTGCTAAGCAGTTGGAATCAATGGAACCATGTTCTGCAACAGGCGCATCTCTAGCGATTGCTTGAATCAGAAGACTGCTGTGAGACTTCTATGGAAAAGCCGTTGCCCTACACCAGAAAGCATCGCTCCACTAGCAGAATCCAAAGACCACTCCATCGGAAAAGCGGACGGAGACAAGCCGTGCAGCATGCTGCCGTGCATACAATCACACGAGCGGTGAGCAAAACACAGTTTCTACGCCAGCGCATTTTACTTTTGAGTTGATACCAATATCAGCAACTACCGCAATCGCAAGAAGGCAACCCATCCGATTAACGCACCGGGCAGCCTTCTACTCCATCCGAAAAGTTGGTATGGCAGAAACCAGGAAGCTACGCTAACTTTAGGAGTGTCTGTGAAGTCCGCTGCCTAGAAACCAAACACGCAAAAGGAACCAACATGAGCGAAACAAGAACCGTTGCCATCACCGGCTCAGCTTCTGGCATTGGCGCTGCCACCAGAGCAATTTTGGAATCCCAAGGCTGCAATGTCATCGGGATTGACCTCAAAGATGCTGAAATCGTGTCGGACTTGTCAACTCCGAGCGGCCGAAACAGCGCCGTGGCTGAGGTGATGGAGCTTTGCGGGGGGCAACTGGATGGGTTGCTTACAGCAGCGGGAATCGGGCCGCCAAACGACCCCCAAAAAATACTTTCCATCAATTATTTTGGCACGATTGCTTTCCTGGGTGGCCTGCGGGAAGCTCTGGCGGCCAGCGATGGCATCTCCAAGGTGGTGGCTATATCTTCCAACTCCACATCCACTGTTCCCAACGTCCCCCAAGATCTGATTGATGCCTGCCTGGGGGGCAATGAATCGGAAGCGCTGGGTTTGTTGCCAGGCGATAGCGGCGATGCCCAGAATTTTGCCTATGCCGGCGGCAAGACCGCGGTGGCGCACTATGTCCGTCACAATGCTCCGACTGCCGAGTGGGCTGGGGCGGGCATCAGGCTGAATTCGATAGCACCAGGGGCGACTTTGACCCCGCTGTTGCAGGCTGGGCTGGATTCTGAAGAATTCGGGCACATGATCAAGGACTTCCCTGTGCCGACAGGCGGCTTTGGCACCCCGCACCAGATCGCTGTTTGGATTGGCCATATGCTTAGCGATGATGCCGACTTCATGTGCGGTTCGGTGGTCTTCGTGGACGGCGGCACAGACGCGTTGGTGCGCCCAGATTCCTGGCCTAAGACTTTTAAGATGTAGGGTTTAGTTTGAGCCGTGTCAAGTTGGCGGAGAGAATTCAGCGGAGTTGACAGGCAACCATACTGGCAAGCGACCATAGACTGCAAAGAAGCAGCAAGACCAGAAAAGACAGCGATCCAAAGGAGACAGCAGAGCACATGGATGTTATGAGAGATTTCAGCATTGACTTGGACACCATCCGAGTTTTTTTCCACCTTCTGGGCGTGACCGTCTGGATTGGCGGGCAAATCGTGGTTGGCGTTCTAGTTCCTGTCTTGCGCAAGGCCGGCAGTGAAACTCCGCAGCATGTGGCCCAGCGGTTCAACAAAATAGCCTGGCCGTTCTTTGGATTGGTTGTCTTCACAGGCATCTGGGGGGTGGGTGAAAATTTTGACGACTATTCCACGAGCGGCAGGGTTGGCCTTTTTGTGAAGCTAATTTTGGTAACGTTTAGCGGCGTTGCGGCCTGGCTCCACACACAGACGCCTAAATCCATGCGCAAACGCATGTATGCGAGTGCCACTTTGCTATTTGCCTTGACAGCCATGCTGTTCGGGTTGGCACTATCAAACTGAAGCCCTGAGACAGGGCGGCCAGATGCCCAGACAGGTATCCAACCAAGATAAACCAAACACCCAACCAAGAAAGCAATCAAATGACTTCAGAGCTTGAACTTCAGTTAGCCGACCGCTTCGCCATTGACGATTTGATGGTGCGCTACATTGACGCCATAGACACGAAGGACTGGGATTTGCTGGACACCGTATTTACTCCCGATGCCATCTTGGACTACACCACTTCAGGCGGACCGGATGCCAAGGGGACATACCCGGAAATCAAAAAGTGGCTGCAAAATGCCTTGGCTGCCTTTCCTTTGACGCAGCACATGATTGGCAAGTCAAAGATTGAATTTGAAGGAGATACAGCCAAATGTCGCACCATCTTCCACAACCCGATGGTACTGCCCATCAACTCAGAGGGAAATTACGACCCAAACGGCTCCGGGCAAAGCGTGTTCATCGTCGGCGGTTGGTATCTGGACACCTGTCAAAAGACCTCTGATGGCTGGCGCATCGTTCACAAATTCGAACAACAAGCCTACATGAGCGGGGCTTTCCCGCCGGGCTTTGCTCCGGGAGTTTAGAGGCCGCGGGGGTTTAAGACAGCTGGGCTAGGGGCAGCCGAGACCCAGAGTACCAACCAGAGGCTTAAGTTCCACAAGGGCCGCCGGGAGCGAAGGGCGGTCAAGATCCGCTAGGGCTAATGCCTAGGAATCAGGCAAGGCGGGGCGCCACTGCACTCCGTTGATGTGTCCGCCGCCATCTACGAACAAAGTATTGCCGGTTAGATAAGCGGAATCATCGGAGGCCAGAAATAGAGCCGTGCCGCCGATGTCGGTTTCTGGGTCTCCCATTCTGGGGATGGGCTTTTGGGAGTTGAGTTCTTCGGCTAACTCTGGGTTGGCTGATCGGAAAGCTTCATACGATTCGGTGGCAGCTGCTGGGCAGATGACGTTGCAGCGAATGTTGTAGGGACCCCATTCCACGGCTGCTGTTCGGCTGAGCGTCCGAATGGCTTCCTTGGCCATGTTGTATTCCACCGTATACATGTGGGCGTTGACGCCATTCAGGGAGCCGAAGTTGATGATGGAGCCGCCGCCGTTGTCCCGCATGGCAGGAAATGCCGCCAGCATAGCCCACCAGGCAGCTAGAGGCCCTATGGCAAAGGCGTGCTGCATGCCTTCGTCACTTTTGGCCTCAACCCGACTGACCTGGCCACCTCCCCAAGCATTGTTGACCAGCACGTCAATCTTGTCCCACATTTCCAAGCAGCGTTCAACCGGAGCTTGAGCACCGCTGCGGGTGGCAACGTCTCCGTAGCAAAAGATTGCCTCTCCGCCAAACTCTGAAATCTCCCCTACAACCTTGTCTCCAGCCTGGACATTGATGTCATTGACTATGACCCGGGCGCCTTCTCTTGCAAATCGCTTAGCCAGACCTCTGCCAATGCCTAAACCAGCCCCTGTGACCACGGCTGTCTTGCCTACCAATTGATTTTCGCCCATTTTGTCTCCTCGGGTGTTGTTGTGCTGAGGGTTGTTATGATCCTAGGGTTTTGTGGTGTTTGAGCAGCAGATGGCTGCAAAGGTCAGTCTTTTCTCGCTGCCTTGCTGCTCTCCCTTTCACCTTTTAGAAAAGCATCACGAGCTTTGTCTCCTTCTCCCAACAAGTTAAGTTGGAAGGTGAAGCCTTGTTCAAAACGGTAGCTTCGGGTTACATTCACCGGGTCAATTCCGTTCATGGAGCGCTTGGCAACTCTTATCACCCCAGGTTGTTTGGCAGCGATTTGCTCAGCCAATTCCGTGGCTTCATCCATTAGCTGGTCTGCCGATACCACCTTATAGACGGAGCCGTATCCAGCCAGCTCTTCGGCTGTAGCTGGGTCGCAAGTGTAGAGCATCTGACGGGCACGGTGTTGTGGCACCAACCGACTCAGATGAGTGGCAGCGCCCAGAGCTCCGTTGTCTACTTCGGGCAAGGCAAAGCCCACACCTTCGGCTGCGATGACGACGTCAGCGTTGCCGGCTATGCCGATGCCGGTGCCTAGACAGAAATCATTGACCGCGACTATGACCGGCACAGCACACTCATATATGGCTCGGAACAACTCGTAGCACGACTCGTTGGAGTTGACGATGCCTTCGTTGTCGGGCAGGGCTTGCATTTCCTTGATGTCCACGCCCGCGCAGAAACCTCTTCCGCTGGCTGTCAGGATGACAACTCTGACATCCGGGGCTTTCTTGTAGGAATCCAACAACTCTACCAGACGGTAAGTATCTGCGATGTTGAGGGCATTCACCGGCGGATTGTCCATCGTCAAAATAGCAATTCCCTCTGCAGAAATGGTTTCGTGAATGGGCATTGGGGTGTCTCCGATTTCTTGGCGCTCTAGTTTTTGTATTTCAAAAGACGGGCAATCTGGGAAGATGGGCAAGCGGGAAGACTGAATCTGTGTAGATCAACTATTGCCGACGCCGGCGACGGCTGCTACAAGAAATATCCAGATCATTGCCCACATGATGATAAGCCCGACAGTTATCCAGCCCAGCGTAAAGCCAGCCGTGGCTTGCCCCCTGTTAACCGGCAATCTATTGAATTTGATCGGCAAATATCCTGATGCGGCAGCTGCATCATACTCTTGGCGCGTTTTTTTGCCAAAAACTATGGCTAGGATGGCACAGACCAATCCTGCTATCCAGCCAAAAAAAGGTATCCATAAAATGGCTATGCCAACGATGCCAAGCACCATGCTTGGGGTAGCTCGGTCATAAATAGCCCGCACGGGCCGATTTTGCATTCCATCGTTTGAACTTGCTACCATGGGATTTGCTGTCATAAGACGTCTCCTGGTTTTGCTGATTGGGACTGAATGACTTGCAGGCTATCGTGTGACCACCACCGCAGAGCCGTGCCCATACATGCCGTGATTGATGGACATTCCGACCTTAGCTGCAGGAACTTGCCGCTCTCCCGCTTGGCCTCTGACCTGCCAGACCAGCTCGCACACCTGGGCAATGGCCTGGGCTGGGACAGCTTCGCCAAAAGCACCTAAGCCGCCAGACGGATTGACCGGAATGCGCCCACCCAAAGAGGTGTCGCCGTCATGGAGCAATCGGGTGGCTTCGCCGCGCTCGCACAGGCCGATATATTCATACCAGTCCAACTCATAGGCCGACGATAAGTCATAGACTTCGGCGCAATCCAAATCCTCGGGGCTGACGGAAGCTTCTTCATAGGCACGCCGGGCGATGTTGGCTTTGAAACTCTCATCTTCGCCACCGACTTGGGCCCAAGAATCTGAAGCCATGTAGGGCAACTCTATGACCGTGTTGGGATATGTGGGGCTGACAGTTGAAATTCCTGAAACTTTGGCTGGCGAGACAATCCCCTTACGGCGGGCGTAGTCCATACTGGAGACCACCAGAGCTGCTCCACCATCGGAAGTAGCGCAAATCTCCAGCAGCCGCAGCGGGTCGGAAACCACTGGTGAGTTTTCAATGTCTTCTACGGCAAACTCCTTGGTGTAGCGGGCGTTGGGGTTGGAGACCGCATGACGTGAATTCTTGACCTTCACCTGGGCGAAATCTTCAGGAGTGTCGCCGAATAGCTCCATGCGGCGGCGAGCGTAAAGAGCGAAATATGCCGGATTGGTGGCTCCTAGCAGTCTGAAACGCAGCCAGTCGGTGTCTTCGGGTCGGTCGCCTACATTGGGCGCCAGAAAACCCTTGGGGGTGGTGTCGGCCCCGACCACCAGCGCCACTTCGCACACGCCAGCTAGGATTTGCGCCCTGGCTATGCTGAGTGCGGTAGCGCCCGAAGCGCAGGCAGCATAGGAGCTGGCCAGCTGACAGCCGGTGAATCCCAGTGCGTTGGCGAAAGTAGAAGCTGAGACATAGCCTGGATAGCCGCAGCGAATGGTGTTGGCACCTGAGACAAACTGGATTTCCTCCCACTCAACTTGGGCATCTTCCAAGGCATCTCGGGCAGCTTTGACGCCATATTCTACAAAGGACCGCCCCCACTTACCCCAAGGGTGCATGCCCACCCCCAAGATGGCTATGTCTTCCACGTTGGGTACGGCCCCTTTGCCGACGCCCCCAGTTGACCCATTGGGTGATGGGCTGGCTTGCGTGTGGTTGGTGTCTGTAGCTGACAAGTTACTCATCTCCTAGCTGGCTGGCTTGATTAGCTGGCTTCATCGGCTGGCTTCCATTTCCAAGACATATATTCGTGCTCGTCATCTTCGTAAAGCTTGTCCAAGGCTAGCTCCACTTCCATGCCTATATGCATATCTTCCAGAGCCACGTCTTCTGTCATGGGGCCCAAAATGACTATCTTTTCAGGCAGCTGCACCGCAGCCAGCACCAGCGGTTCCCAAGGTTCTCGGGTGATCACATAAGGCGGTGGGGGCGGATATGAAGCTGTGGTATAAGACCAGACAACGCCTCTGCGGCTGAGCAAAACCTCCTCAGTTTGACCATCGGCGACACATCCTGGGTCTCTGCCAGCTAAATCCTTGGGGAAGAAGTAACTGCCTCTGGAAACGCCTTTCCCACCGATCAGCTGGGGGGCAACCGGATCCATGGTGAATAGACCTTCCACGGCCGGAACCCGTTTTTTTTGAGTTGTGATTTGGTTGTGAGTATCGGCTGTCATAACATAAATCCGTTAGAAATTGATTGGCGTTTTGCTTTGGAGATGGCTGTGTGAACTGGCTGACTTGGCAGATAGTTGCTCTAACGCATATAGCTTAGCCAACGCAGTTATTCATCTAGCAGAACCTCCTCATCAGTTGAAGATGACGGGCGAGCCACAAAGCCGGGAGCAGGGGCAAAGTCTGCTTCTCCGGATACGGCACGGCGAATGGCATTAGCCCCATAGCGGTTGCGGATAGCGTCAATGACATACTCCAGTTCCAAGCTTGGCTCTTTTGCTACTTCGTCCAATGTGAGTTGTTGGGGGGCTTCGGTGGTGAACCCGGACACCCCAACTCCGAGCAGCCGCACCCCGATTTTGGCATCTTCAGAGTTGAGCAAGGTCATAGCCTGTTCTGCGATTGTCTGGGTGCTTTGAGTAGCTGTGGGGACGGTGTGGCGGCGAGTGGTGGTGGCAAAGTCTCCGTAGCGCACCTTGATGGTTATGGTCTTGGCGAAATATCCGCTAGCTCTCAGACGTGTTCCCACTTTCTCAGCTAGCTGCCACATGGCTTTGTTCAACTCAGCGGTGGTGTCGAGGTTGCGTGGGAAGGTGACTTCATGGCTGATGGATTTTTCTACTCGCGTGGGAACCACCGGGCTATTGTCTATGCCTTTAGCCAGCAAAGCCACATGCGTACCGTGAGAGTTGCCCAACACCCCCACCAAGGTTGCGATTGGAATAGCTGCTAGGTCGCCCACAGTTTCAACTCCCAGCTTGCTCACTACTTTCTCAGTGGCTGGGCCGACGCCCCACAGAGCCCTAACAGGCAGTTGATGCAAGAATTCCAACTCTTTTTCTGGGTCCACCATAAACACTCCCAGTCCTGGTTTTGTGCCTTGAGCAGACGGGATAGGTTTGGCTTTTCTGGAAGCTAGCTTGGCTATCAACTTGGTGGAGCCTACACCCACGGAACAGACCACATCTTCACACTCAAAAACTTTGGAGCGGATTTGCTTGGCTATCTCATATGGCGGGCCGAAAAGCCTCTCGCAACCACTTACGTCCATGAAAGCTTCGTCTATGGAGATTTGCTCTACATCGGGAGTAAAAGTGCACAGCAGCCGCATAATTCGCTCGCTGGTGTCGGCATACAGCGGCAAGTTTCCCCCCAGGAAAATGAGGTCGGGACAAAGCCGCCTGGCTTTCACTGACGGCATCGCCGAAAACACTCCATAGGCTCTGGCTTCATAGGATGCAGCTGCCACGACACCTCGCTGGTTGGCACCTCCCACCGCAACTGGTTTGCCCTTCAGTTCAGGGCGCCGATTGACCTCCAACTGAACGAAAAAAGCATCCATATCCACATGCAAGATGTGAGCTTTCTGGCCGACTAGCGGCGGCGGCTGAGTGCGGTCGGCTGGCTGAGTGTGCTTCATTGGCTGCTCTTCCAACTGCGACTTCATTTTCGCCTGCCTGCTCTGTGCTGCCTAACGCACCCTGACAGACGGCAAATCGGTGGTGCCCGCCCGCATGTACGTCAAGAATCTAGCTATGTCCACCTCGGCCAGATCGGTGTCAGCTGCGGCACCGACTTCGGTGCTTTGGCTCAGATCCACTGGAACTGATACATCTGCGTCTGCGGTTTTCCAGAATTTGTCCCAGCTCGGCCAGAATTTCTCCCAGCCACCGTCGTATCGTTCCCGGCCGGGCCAGCGCATCTTGGCCGAACCTATGGGTGGCTTGTTCAAGTCTGTGGCATACCAATACAATGGCAGCCGGCGTCTGAACAACCAGCGATCGTTGATCAGCTCATAATTGTCCCAATACATCATCGTCATGATGACCCATTCATCTCCACATTCATGTTCGTTACGGCTGTACACCACGCCCCGTGCAGTTGGGTGGCCAGAGCGGTCTGGTTCAGCGTTCCGACCCGCTTCGCCCAAACCAGCATCGTCAAATTCATCGTCAAATTCAATAATGTGATTACCTGTAACGTGGGCTGTGCCTGTAAACTGATGTCTTAAGGTTTCATCAAACCACTCTTTCAGAGCAGTCCTACCTTGCCTTGCTTTGCCTACACGCACATCTGTTGGAAACAGCGAAACCAGCGCATCCATATTTCTCATGTCAAGCGCCAAGGCGTATTTCGCAACTAGCTGGCGTATTTCGTCCAGCCACTCCAGTCGCTGCAGCCGACTTGAGATGCCTGACAAGTCTTCCAAGCCTCCGGCATTTGGGGCATTTGAGTTCGTCTCCGTTTCCAGGCCTGAAAAGCCCGAATTGGACAGCCCCAAATCAGGGTTTGTCTGCTCTTCTCGCTCCATAATTACAAGAATAAACGAGGGGTCTGACATTTTCCCCCAGTTAAGTCTTTTAAATCTTTTATTAAAGGCTTGTCAACCTATTGGCTCGGTTAGGCGTCTTAATTAAATGTGAGATATGAATTTGCCGCTTTCTGTCTTATCTGTCATTTCCGCTATCCTCAGGTCTGTCAGCATACCACTCTGGCAGATGGCTGCACTCCGGCCGGCAGCGCCTGCGCCGCATCCAGTTCCTATAACGCATCCAGCACCTGTGCCGCATCTCCAGCCGCTTTTCTTGGCAAATCACATCTCAGCTGCGGGGGAAGCGCACCCGATGCGCGACTCCGGCAATTCCAAGAACAGATCCAACATCACCCTGTCGGTGGTGAGCGAGCGGCCCACCAAGGAGCAGTTGGTCAAACTTTACGAAGAGCATTACGCCTCCCTAGTCCGCCTAGCGTCTTTCTTGCTGGATGATGTAGAAAGCTGTGAGGAAGTCGTGCAGGATGCGTTCGTGAAGCTTTACACCACCGCCCAGCCCACACCGGGCAAGGAAGCCGCTTACCTGCGAGCAATGGTGCTGAACGGCACGCGCTCTCGCATGCGGTGGCGTCGGGTGCGCAAACGCCATGTGCATGAAATGCCTGAGCCTGTCGCTTCGGCGGAATCAGACGCCATGAGCAGGCACGAGCGCGAGGAGATGCTTTCGGCTTTGAGACGTCTGCCGAAACGCCAGTCGGAAGTCTTGGTTCTGCGCTTCTACCAAAACCTGAGCGAAGCTGAAATTGCCGATACTTTGGGTATTTCGCAAGGCTCGGTCAAGACCCATGCAAGTCGTGGTCTGGCCGCTTTGAAGAGCTTGCTCGGAGGCACCGACAACGACCCGAACGCACAGTCTGAAAATCATTAGACATAAGGTGCGACTTCCACTAAAACATAGCTAATACTCTGAGAGCCACTATATATATTTAACAGACAGATTTGACAGCTGAAAACTCCCGATAACAGCCAAGAATACACAAAAATACAGCAGCCAAGAATGCCTACAGACAATCAAGACCGCCAAGACCAGCCGCAGCCGATTGAAAACCGCCTGCGCAAGGCTCTGCACGAGCACGCCCAGCAGGTCTCGCCTTCTTCTGAGGCTTTCTTCACTATCAACCAGCGCATCAGCCGCCGAGAAGCTGCCAGTGCTTGGAGTCCGAGGGTTTTGTGGGAGAAGCGTGAGCGGTTGCGCCTGCAGCCTTCCTTGGTGCTGAGTCTGGTGCTTTTAGTGGCGCTCAGCGTGGTTACCACCCTGCTGCTCACCAGAGATACTGACGCAACCCAGACTGTGCAGGTTGCGGCCCCATCATCGACTGAATCCCCCACTACTCCAGAACAGCCTGATAACAACGGAACTGAGCCTACTCCCACGCCCACCACTGTGGCAACCACCCCTGGCAATGACGATCCAGACACCAACAATCCCAATCTAGGTGGGGACGAGCCTGTAAAAGTGGTTACCGACGAATCCGAACCGCCCGACACTCCCACTCCTTCTTCTACTACGGTCGCACCTCCTACCACAACCAATCCGCCCACTCCCACAACCGCTGCTCCTCCCGACACTACGACCACCACTGCCCCGCCTGAAACCGACCCGCCGCCGCCCGAGCGGCCTTCGGAAACTCTGTTTGAAGTGCGCCCGTTGCAGGTGGCGCGCAATGGCTATCCTGTGGTCTATGCCGAGCATCGCCTAGACAGCGAAAGGCTCTCAACTATCCCGGTTGTGCCAGAGGACGGCCCCTACAAAACCACGCTCAATACGGCTGTTGACAATGATGGAACTCTTTGGGTTGAGGTCTTAGACCCTGAAGGCAATGCAGGTTGGGTGCTGTCGCACACTGTGTCTGTCCAGCCTCACCTGCTGACTTCCGAGGAAACTACCATGTTCGGGGGCTTGGCGCAGGTATTGGTCAATTTCGTGGGAGCGGTTGATGAGGCAAGACGAGACGGCCAACCCAGCCCTGAGACTATGGCTCAATTGACCGAAATCGCCCACAACTTGAGGCTGTCCAGTCGCGGCGCTTATGTGGCTTTAGCCGACCAGAATGGTTCGGTTTACGGCTATAACCGCTACAACCGAGACACCTTGGAGGATTATCTGCTCGGCAACACCGAGGGAGACAACTTTGATTCCATACTTCAGGGTTTGCGGGATGTGTTGTCTTGTCTAAGTGAAGCTCCGAGCATCGTTGAGACATCCAGCGTTACCCCACCGGCAGCTTTGCAGAGACTGAACTACACAGCACTGACTGACGGCGACGATTGCAACTTGCTGGTCTACTTTGACTTCCTGCAACAGGGCCCGGAGATTATCGCTTTCTCAATTCACAGTTAGTTGAGTGGTCGGGCTGGCCGGTGGAGGTGGTCGGACTGACTACCAGGCAGTCGGGCTGCCGGGATTTGAACCCGGGACCTTTGGTCCCCCAGACCAACGCGCTAACCAAGCTGCGCCACAGCCCGATATTTAAATGCTACTAGTTTTGCAGGAAGCTGCCTGCTTCGGGGTTGAGTACAATCACTCAAACCCACCGCTAGGCCATGTCTAGAAAAGCACTTCTATACCCTGTACGACCAGCTGGACTATCCGCCATCCTACATAGCCTCCTGCAGCGGTGACCAGCAGTTTGAAATGCCAGGGAACTTTGGCTTTCTGGCTGGGGGCATCGGAGTCACCGGCAGCAGACTCGTCACTCCCAAGCCTCTGCTCTGGCTCAATCAGTGTCTTGGTCTCAACCCCAGATTTCACATCCCCCAACTCCAACCCGCACTTCGGGCAGCACCCCTGCGCAGTTAAGGTGTTGGGGTTGAAAAAACGCTCACAGGGGTCGCACCAAGGCACTACCTAAATCACCCCCTCAGCTGTCTGCAGCTGCAGCTTTTGCCGGCTCTGGCTCCTTTGCTGCCAGCACACCTCTCCAACGCACAGCAAAAATCGCCAAGTCGTCGTTAATTCTGCCCCTGGCAAATTTCTGAGCCTCATCCACCAGCAGCTGGCACAACTGCTGGGTCGGCTGGGTTGGGTCGTTGCGGATCAGACGCGCCACCCTGTCTTGACCAAAAATTTCGCTCTCCACTCTTTCATCGGGAGAACTCTCTCGTCTGGCTTCCGAAAGCCCGTCTGAATACAGCACCACCAAATCATCCGGGTGAAGCGCTATCTCCCGACTGAAGAAACTCGCATTCGGGTCGAGCATCACCAGCGGGCCGGTGCTGCGCAGGGGCTGGACTTCCCGCTCGTGCCAAAGCCAGGCAGTCGGATGCCCCGCTGAGACGTAGCGCAATGTCCCCGCCTCGATGTCAAACACCAGCACAATCATGGAAATGAACTCTTCAGGCCGCTCTACGTCATACATCCGATTTTGGAGTTCTTCAATGGCTTGGGCCGGGTCGCGGAACTGCTTCAGGTGGATGCGCAACAGGAACTTGACCAAAAACGCGGTGATGGCTGAATCCACCCCGTGCCCCGCCACATCACCCAGCACGGCCACGATTCGCCCTGGTGCAACCTGGTAGATGTCGTAGAAGTCGCCCGCCATCAAGCCTGAACCTGCCTGATAGACCCGCCCGGTCTCAAAACCCGAAAACTGCGGCAACTCGTCGGGGGCCAGGCGCTGCGCCCATGCCTTAGGCGCCAACTCGGCCTGAGACAGGGTCTCCTCAACTCGCTTTTCAATATCAAAACGCTCGCGCTGCATCAAGGCATCCTTCAGCGACTTGCGCCCCCACCATATAGCCGACACCAAAGCAGGCGCCGCCGCCAATATAAACAGCCAAGCCCAAAACAAGCTGTCGGTTACAGCCACCACCAGACAAGCGATTGTCAGACAGAAATAAAGCACCGCAGCGTGGGTGTCTTTGAAAAAGTTGCTGTGGGCCAGATCCTGGACATCCCGCCGGCGCTGAGCTTCGGCACTGGTTTCGTCATAGGCTGGTTTTTCCCGCTCGATGCGACGAAGGTGCTCCAGCCGATATGTGGCTGAGCGTGCCCACACCACGGTGGCTATGAAACATGCCAGCACGGTGATATACAGGAGTATTGTTGTCATTGAAAATATGGTACTAGCCTTGGGCGCCAAAACCAGCCAAATGGCTATTTGCTGCGGCTATTCAAGGCGGCTAGCGGCTATTCGCTGCGCAGCCTGACCCGCAAACGCAGGGGCGTAGCCCCGAAACTCAGCTCTTCCCGCAGCTTGCGTTCAAGGTAGCGGATATAAGTCTGGGGCAATTTTCTGTTGGCAAACAGAATGAAGGTTGGCGGGTCTGTGGCACCCTGGGTGGCATACAGCACTCTGGCTCCGCCTGGTGCGGGATGAGCTGCCTGAGCCAGGCGGACGACCTTGTTGATCAAGCGGGTGGGGACGCGCTTGCGATAGTCTGCCACGGCGTCGCTGAGGGCTGGCAAGATCCTGTGGACGCCTTTGCCCGTCAGCGCCGTCATGCGGATGACCGAGCCGTCCCCCACAAATCCCAGGCGGTGCTCTACATCGGCGAGAATGTCTTTGCGCTGCTCCACCGACAACAGCTCCCACTTGTTGAGCAGCACCAGTATGGGACAGCCCGACCTGTCCACCCGCTCGGCCAGGCGCATATCCTGATGGGTGAGACCGGCAGTTGCGTCTATCATGAACAGCACGATGTCGGCTTTGTCAATGGCTCGCAGCGCCCGCAGAGCTGCGTAGTGCTCGGTGTTTTCGTCTATCCGTGCCTTGCGCCGCAAACCTGCTGTGTCTATGAACTTGATGCGACCGAGCTCGGTTTCCACCACGGTGTCGATGGTGTCTCGGGTGGTGCCGGGCTGGTCGTGGACTACCGAGCGGTCGTCTCCTGCCAGCTTGTTGAACAAGGTGGATTTGCCGACGTTGGGCCGCCCGACTATGGCTACTGAGACCAGGGTGTCGTGTGGGGCGTGCGGGTGGGCGTTTGGCGGTGGGGTGTTTGGCGAGGCATCCTGCGAGGCGTCTTCCGTGGCATCTTCTGGGAGTGCAGCCTGGTCTGCCTCAGCCAAGCGCCAGATGATTTCATCCAAGATGTCGGCTGTGCCAACTCCGTGAAGCGCGCTGAGCGGCCGTGGGTCTCCAAACCCCAACTGCACGAACTCCCAGATGAGGGATTTTTGGCGTTCGGTGTCGACTTTGTTGGCGACTAGCAGGGTTGGCTTGTTTTGGCGATGCAAGAAATCGGCCATTTGGGAATCTTGGTCGGTAACTCCCAAAGTGGCATCCACCACGAACAGCAGCAGATCGGCTTGGGCCACTGCCAGCTCGCTTTGCTGGGAGACCTTGTGATCTATTTCTGAGCCGCGGTGAAGCCAGCCTCCGGTGTCTGTCAGGATGAATGAACGCCCCATCCACTCCACGATTTCGTCCTTGCGGTCGCGGGTGACGCCCGGTTGCTCTTCCACAATGGCAACTCGGCGGCCGACTATGCGATTGAGCAGAGTGGACTTGCCCACATTGGGCCGCCCGACAATGGCTACTTTGGGCAGATCAAGCGGGGTTTTAGGCGGGGTTTTGGCTTCCCTGCTGCCAGAATTCATATATTTTACGCTAGAGGCATAAATAGGTAAGGTAGGGTTTAAAGAAGCACCAGAAACTAGTTTTGCCATGTCTGTAACTACGCCAGTACCCGACACGCCTGCGCCCACGGCTGTTACGCCCCGTGCGGCCATAAACCCACAAGCCGTCGCTAGCACCCACGCCCCTCAGGTAGAGAAAATTCTGCTGGCTACCCCACGGGGATTTTGCGCGGGTGTGGAGATGGCCATCAAGGCGCTCGCCATCATGGTGCATGCTTTTGAACCGCCCATCTACTGCTATCACGAGATCGTGCACAACAAACTCATCGTGCAGCGCTTTGAGAATCTCGGCGTCAAGTTTGTGAACGACATTTCTGAGGTGCCCGAAGGTGCTCCCCTGATGCTGTCGGCTCATGGGTCGGCTCCTGAAGTTGTGGCACAGGCGCACGCAACGGGGGGCTATGTCGTGGACTCTGTTTGCCCGCTAGTTACGAAAGTCCACCACGAAGTCAAAGTGCGCGCCAAGAAGGGTTATCAGATCGTCTATATCGGGCACTTGGGGCACGAAGAAGCTGCTGGCACTATCGCTGTTGCTCCCGAAAATATCCACTTGGTGGAGTCGGTGGAAGACGTTGACTCGTTACCTCAATTCGGTGAGCAAGTGGCGCTGCTGGCACAGACCACACTGAGTCAGCGCGACTGGGCAGACATCGCTGCCACGGCGCAGCAAAAATATGCCGACATGTGGACGCCAGGGCGAAGCGACCTTTGCTTTGCCACCACCAATCGCCAAGCGGCGCTGGAAGCCTTCGCCCCGCGCTGCGATTCGTTCGTGATTGTGGGCTCGGCCAACTCGTCCAATACCCGCGCGCTGGAAAAACTGGCCAACCAACTTGGCTGCGAGCGGGTTTTCAGAGTCAATACGGCCGAGGAGTTGCCGGATAATCTATACGGCACCGTGGGGGTCACCGCGGGGGCATCGGCACCAGATGAGCTGGTTCAAGAAGTTGTGGAGTTGCTAGACCCAGTCCACGGCATCGATCATTTTCGTCTAGGGCATCCAGAGCTGTGTAGCCTGCAGGAATAGGTAAATTTGGATGGCAAGGAAGTGCAATTTTGAAATCTTGCAATACCAGGTCGTAGGTAACGATGGCTAGTATTCCATTCAAGTGATCACAAGACGTTAGTGTATCTTCAAATATAACTGTGCCGCTATCGTCAAAGTCTTCTTGTGCCAGTTCTTCTACGGCTGGTGCCAATATGTTCCATCCTTGATGCAATGTCAGCACCATATTTTCGTCAGCTCGGCTCAATCCAGCGAATCTTAAATTATCAGGCCCAAAGACACCTTTATTGAACATTACCGCGGTTCCTTGATCCAGAGTTCCGCTATCTCTAAGTGCGGGATGTTCACTCCACCTTTGGGTTTCAGCGTCCCAGGAATGTATAGAATCATTTTTATCTACTTGGTGGACCTTTGAGGGTTTTTTAGAAGTATATGGGTGCGGGTCTTTGGTAGCCTTGGGTAGCGAAGAAGTCTATGGTTTGTAATAGCTGGCGGAGCTTGCTTACGGTTCCTTCAGAAATTCTGTAAGCGTTTTCTGCCAGGAAGCTGTATAGCAGGCTTATGTGCCTTTCAACCAGTGCAAGGGTCTCAGATTTAGCCTTAGATGTCGTAATAGCATAGGGTATGAGATATCCTTGCTCGCCTTGCTCCGCCAAGTAGGCTGCTGAGCAGATAAAAGCAACCGTAGCGTATCTAGCACTCTCGGTTCCTAGCCACTGGCTGCCCTGAGATGTTCCAGACCTACAAAGCTTAAGCAGAGCGCTAGGACATTCAGACCTAGTGCGTCGACTCTCAAAATAAGGCTCGGACGTAGCTTCTTCACATTCTGTCATAACTATGTCAATGGCTTCAACTTCGTTGCCCGTCAACTCATCATACGAAACGGGAGTTTGCGTGTCGCCATAATACAGCATATCGGTCTGTTCTTGTTGCTCTCCAACTCTGTCTCTCCCACCGATAATGTCATATCCCTCACCCCCATAGATGATATCCCCGCCAGCACCGCCGAATAGTATATCTCGGCCAGCACCGCCGCGTATAGAGTCGTTGCCGGCTTCGCCGCGAATGTAATCATCACCAGGTCCGCCTGTTAGAGTGTCGTTGCCGGTTCCGCCGCGGATGATGTCATCACCGCCACTGCCAAAGATGATGTCATTGCCTCCCAAACCGCAGATGATGTCATCCCCTGGGGTGCCCACTATCAGATCATCCTCATCGGTGCCTACAATCGTGCAATCACTAATCCCGACATGAATCTCGACAGTTGCTGTATCGCAAACAGAACTTTTATTGCAAATCTGATACTCCAAACTATCCACACCACTAGAAGCACCCACATACCTAAGATTTATCCCTACAAATGCTGAAGGCGAAAACCCCCTATAGTCACTCAGCCAATCGTTTACCTCTCCAAGCATTGATGATTGTATTAGTTCAAAATTCCTCCACTCACTATCACTGATAAAAACGAAGTCATTTCTTAGAACATCAATCAAAACTGGTGTAAGGATTGGCACATGAACCACATCATCCACCAGAACAGGGGGACTATCTCCTTCAATAGACTCAACCGTTACCGAAACAGTAGTGGACTTGCCGGAACTGTCCGTTGCCCTAGCAGAAATAACATGACGCCCAAAACTAAGACGCGCAAAAGTTCAAAAACTGCTCACACCAGAACTATTTCTGGTGCCATTTTGAACATATAATGGCCCATCTACATCGCTACGCAAACTAATATTGTTTCTGTTGAAAAATTCATCATCAGCGTCATACACCCTAATTCTCATCACAGAACCCTCACCTCTATCAAGCACCATATCAGCGCGATGCAACTCAATACTGACCACAGGAGCATGTTCCTCCACCACAAAAACAGGAGTCTCAACAAACACAGCACGGGTGCCATCCGAAACCGAAACCCCCACCCTAGCCATTTCAGAACCAACTACACTGCCAGCATCCAACACAAAACCAGAACTAAAATCATCTGAAAACTTCTTATACGTTCTATAGGAATTGCCTCCGTTAGTAGAATAATATACCCTGTAAGTCAAATCATCCCTATCGGTGTCTGCGCTCACCAAACAAAACCCAACCTTTTCATCACTGCCCACAATCTGACCCTCAGAAACTCCCGAAACCGCCACAGTCGGAGCGTGCGCTGATTGGTTCACAACCATCAACTCCTCTCCCTGCCACAAAACAGCAACACCAACAGTTGCTAAACGAGCAATAATCCGAGTCATAGACTTACCTTAGGAAAGTCAAAGTATAAGCCGTGGGAGTCTTTGATATGCCTGGGTGGCGAAAAGATTTATAGTTTGCGTTAGCTGACGGAGTTTGTCTATAGTACCTTCAGATATTTCGTAAATGTTTTTTACTAGTACATCATATAGCGCTATAATGTTTTTATTGATTGTCCTGCGCATCTGACGTCTTTCCGCAGTATCACCATATTCATTATATTCGTTATCATCTAATCTCAGATAGCCTTGTTCGCCTTGTTCTGCCAAGTGGGCTGTTGAGCAGATAAAAGCAACCGTAGCATATCTGGCCCTGCCACCGGCTAGCTGGCGGCTGTCTTGAGAAATTCCAGACCGGCAAAGTGCTGAGAGAATAACAGGGCATTCAGACCTAGTGTCTCTACTCTGAAAATAGGGTTCGGAAGTGGCCTGTTTGCATTCCATCACAGCCCTGTCAATGGCTTCAAATTCGGCTTCCGTCAACTCATCAAAGGCAATGGATGTTTGCGTTTCGCCGTAGTACAGCATGTCAGTTTGTTGCTTTTCGCCAACTCTGTCACCACCGACAAGTATGTCATAGTCCCCATTCCCATAAATGATGTCCCCACCGGCACCGCCAAATAGTATATCTCGGCCAGCACCGCCGCGTATAGTATCGTTGCCGGCTTCGCCGCGAATGTAATCATCACCAACTCCGCCTTCCAGAGTATCGTTGCCGGTTCCGCCGCGGATGATGTCATCACCGCCACTGCCAAAAATGGTATCATTGCCTCCCAACCCGCAAATTATATCATCCCCCGAAGTGCCCACTATCAGATCATCACCATCGGTGCCCACAATAGTGCAGTCACCAATCCCCACATGAACCTCAACAGTCGCTGTATCACAAACCGAACTTTTATTGCAAATCTGATACTCCCAACTATCCACCCCACTAGAAACACCCACATACCTCAAATATAGCCCTGAAAATCCTGAACTTAACTCTACGTAAACACCTGGCACTGCACTTACTTCTCCTAACATGGGCGGTGCTGTTACAGTCAAGCTCATCCATTCACCATCACTGATGAAAACATAATCATTGTTCACAACATTAATGATAACCTCCTTGAGAAGTGGCACATGAAATACATCATTTGTCAGCACAGGGGGACTATCCCCCTCAATAGCATCAACCGTTATTGAAGCAGTTGTTGATCTGCCGGAACTGTCGGTTGCTGTAGCAGTAATAACGTGACGACCAAAACTAAGGCGAGCAAAAGTAAAAAAACTGGTCATACCAGAACTATTTCTGGAACCATGTGGAACATATAACAGCCCATCTACATCGCTTCGCAAGCTAACGCTATTTCTGACAAAAAATTTATCCTCTGCGTCATATACCCTAATTCTCATCACGGAACCCCTTCCTTCATCTAGCACCATATCAGCGCGATGCAACTCAATGGTTACCTCAGGGGCATGTTCATCCACCGTAAAAACAGGAGTCTCAACAAACGCAGTGCGGGTTCCATCAGACACCGAAACCCCAACCCTTGCACTGTCAGAACCAGCTACACTTCCAGCATCCAAAACAAACCCAGAACTAACACCATCTGACAACTCCCGATACAACCTATAGGAATCGCCCCCATTAATAGAATAATACACCCTGTAAGTCAACCCATCCCCATCCCCATCCTCGCCCGCCAAACAAAACCTAACCTTTTCATCACTGCCGACAAACTGACCATCAGAAACTCCCGAAACTCCTACAATCGGAACATGCGCTGACTGGTTCACAACCATCAACTCC